>JAWXVD010000297.1:0-2055 GCA_044425705.1 Eubacteriales bacterium
AAAGATTTGAAAACCCTGTATGCAGAACTTCTTGCAAGTAAGAAAAAAGCGTATAAGACCTACTCTGATTTAAACGAAGAATCAAAGGAAGTTTTAAACGCCAAAAGGAATGTGGAAATTATACTAGATATAGATAATTCCACTACCGAAAAAGAAAAGCAAAAAGATGATAAATCTTTGTGATTTTCAAACTGAACATAGTGAGGTTTTGCCACCATCTTCGATGGTATCTCACTTCTTCATTTTAATGAAAAAGTGTCAAGGGGATTGGGGATTTCCCCAACAAGCTGTCGATGATGGATATCAGAAGGCATTGCTTGCCAAGATGGTTTGTTATTGACTAACCAATAACTTGACGGAGGCGGAACTGTTATTGGTATTAACGTGGATGGTTATACCTAACTTATATCGGGTACAAAACGACTGTATATTAACTTTGAGATACTAGATTACAAGATGGGGTTATTGGGGAAGACAGGGAATATAATGTTGTTCATAATGATTTCGTCCTTGAAACAATCCTTTTCGTCCTTGAAACAATCCTTTTCGTCCTTTGAAATTAAACAATATTTGAAATGTGGTATATTATAAATATCATTGTATAGTGCAAAGGGGGTGAAAATATGAAATGCTCATATAAAATTATCGGGACAATTTTTATGATTATGGGGTTATTGCAGGTAATTGTTATTAGTATACTCTTTGGACTGAATAAAGTTTATTACTCTAGCACAAGCCAATTTATAGGATTTATGACAAATCAAGAGCTTTGGTGGTTCTTCTTTGGTGGAATTACAGTTGGTTTGATGGGGATAGTAATTTTATTATTTTCAGATTTTAAAAGAAAGAGGTAAATAAACAGGTATAGGTTTCAACAGAATGTATGAAACCTATACCTGTTTTTAATTATACGTTAGGGGCTCCAGTTGAAGGATGCGGTGTTGTAGCATTCACATCTTGAGCATAATTAACTCGTGACCATACTTCGGTTGTTTCGGTAACAAATTTCCTATTTTCACCTTCATGATCATCGTACCAAACAGTTTCATAGACACCACCTATACCAGGAACAATTGTAGTAATTTTCATTTTTCCATAATACTCTTGTTTATCCCACAGAGCATAGGGTCTCCAGTTCATTGTTGTCCATGCTGGACACTGCTGTGATTCTGAAACTGTTGTCGATGAAGTATGACTATAACTTGCTGAAAGTTCATTACTAAAATCTTTAATATCAGTACTACCTGTGTATCCTAAAGAAAAACTAATCTCCTTAGTTTCTTCACGGCCTTTGCTCATCCCCACAGATGATCTATACGCATCTATGCCAATCCAAGAGGTTGCGTAAGTAACCATTCGGGTAGACGATTTTACATAGGGTTCGATATACCATTCTGGATGATCGTAAATTCCATATATAGGAGAGATTCCGTTTGCGAAATCATCACTTTTATAATAAGCTGCAATTTGAGATACTTCTTCTTCGGTTAGGGGTGTTTCTTCACTAAGTAGATTTTCCAATTCAGAGATAGAAAGTTTTTCGATCTCATCTATTGAGATGATTAATCTTTCGCTTTCTCCTAATTCTGATAAATAAGGCATGGGGTTAGGGTTTTCATAATAAATAGTCGGTTCCCAAATTTCTGTAATAGTACTTTCTGATGCAAAAGCACTAATAGATAATGAACATAGCATAGTTAAGGCTAAAATTGTGCTTAATAACTTTTTCATAAGTATTTTCCTTTCGATTTTAAAGTGATTTTGAGTATTTTATGAGAAATAATTCGTGTTTGAAAAATAAAATCACATCCTAGCGTTCAATATTTCACTTTTTATCACTCAACGTGTATACTACTCTTACATTATAGCTAAAGCAGTCTAAAATAAATTCCCGATAGGACGAAACGGGTAAAAACAAGGACGAAATTTTCAGTAAAAAATTCCGTCCTTATTTTATGCCATTCTGTCCTCTTTATTATCCTATAAAAAAGTAAGAATATACTATTATTTTAGTTAGTGGACTGCATATAAAAGAAAAACCAACCGAAACATAAT
>JAWXVD010000298.1:0-2037 GCA_044425705.1 Eubacteriales bacterium
GGTAGAAAATGAACCTTGCCAGATTATCAATCTAGAATTTCATTTTCAAAGCATTACTGATGATTTGCTTTCTTTTTCATCCATTATACGACAATCCAGATATATGATGGGTTTATTAAGTTGCCAGAATAATTATTATTGCTTACGGGATTCCGGTGATTTAAAATACTTATTACGTTCCATTATTTCAACACAGAGTATTGAATCTGACCGTTTTCTTTTAACACAATTGCAGATTTCAGAATTATTAATCCGCATTAGCCATTCCATTGATGAATTCTCATTAGATAATCGTCAAGACACTTTTACTTACGTAAAAAAAGTCATGAATTTTTTAGAAATCAACTATGATCGTGACTTAACCGTAGATGATATTGCCGCACATGTGAATCTTCATCCATCATATTTGCAGAAAATATTTAAGAAGAATTTAAATTGTACCATGTTTGCTTACTTAAAAAAGCTACGCATTGAAAAATCCAAAATGTTATTATCTACCACCGATTTGCTAATCACTGAAATTCCTAGCTACATTGGTATGAATAGCGTCCAGTACTATGTGAATCTTTTTCATAAAATCAATCACTGTACGCCTCTTCAATATCGTAAAGAACACAGCTCTGCTTTCCGCACGGATGAATATGATGATTCTTTCACTGCAAAAGAAAAAAAATAGTATGTTCTACCCCTTCAAGTACCGCAAAATCCCCATGGATATTCCCCATGCTACCTTCTCTTGGTACCATGGGTCATTGAGATTCTCGGCATCTTCATAATTAGATAAAAATCCACATTCTACAATGGCAATTGGCGTGTTTGTTTCGGTCAATAAGTAATAGCTATCATTGGCTTTGATTTCTCGCTCTTTGCTAGGATTTAATGTGGTAATTAATTGTTCCTGTAGAATCCCAGCTAAGGTTTCCCCTTCTTCACTTCCATCATAATAAAATACTTGTACTCCCTGCACAGATTCATCCGTATAGCTGTTTTGATGGATACTCACTGTTAAGTCCGCCCCTGAGGAATTGATCAATGATACCCTGTTTTTCATATCTTGTACTTTTTTGTTATCTCCACTTTCAGGATAGAGCCCCATATCGTCTTCTCTTGTCATAATTACTGTCACATCTGCTGCTTCCAGAAACATCTTTACTTTCATTGCAATTGCTAAATTAATATCCTTTTCCAAACTGCCATCAATCCCTACTTTTCCTGAATCTGCCGCTCCATGTCCTGGATCGATAACAACTGTGGGTTGCTTGGTTTCTATCATCTTTTCACTGGTGGTATACAATGCCACTTCTTTTCCTAACATTGCCATAGAGATTAATAATAATATGGTCATCACCAAAATAATAATCTTTTCATGATTCGTCTGCAATATTGTGTTCCCATCATTTTTCTTCTATTTTATGTATTTAAAACCGAAAAAATGTTATCCCTTATATTTAAAGTATAATAAAAAGCCCTAGGTTTTGTACGATCTCCCAATCGTTAGATTTTTAAGTCTAACTTATGGTCGTCGCCTCAATTCCCTAGGGCTTGCCTCACTTATTTTTCATTTATAACTATTCTGCAATAAGTTGAAATGTTACCTTTATTTATTCACATATTCTGCAATAAGATTCCAAATACTAGTATCTTCAAATCCTAATTTCCATGCTGCCACACCACCAATCTCATGTTTATCCATGATGGTTAACTTCACTTCTATAGATTGTTCATCCTCCATCCATACTTGATAAAGAATTCCGTTCATAGTGATTTCACCATAATTTTGGCAAGTTACTTCATCCCAAACAGTTGGTACATTATATTTTGTAATGAAGGTTGCTGCATCTACCATACCCAAAGCATCACTAGTGACTTCACCTTCACTATCTGTTTTCCATACTCTTGTATAGAACGGAATACCATTAATCACTTTATTAGCTGGTACTTCTTCTAAAGTTTGTGTGATACCATCTTCTACAAAACCAATAGATGCAACAGAACCTGCCACACCGCCACTGCCCCAATGTTCATCATATCCCATAA
>JAWXVD010000116.1:0-10745 GCA_044425705.1 Eubacteriales bacterium
TCACAGATAGGAGGATATCATGAATATAGCTTTAATTGCACATGATGCAAAGAAAAAATTAATGCAAAATTTTTGCATTGCATACAGAGGGATATTAAGTAAAAATGAATTGTATGCGACTGGAACTACAGGAAGATTAATTGAAGAAGTAACAAATTTAGGGATTCACAAATATCTTGCTGGCCATTTAGGTGGAGAACAACAAATAGGTGCGCAGATAGAACATAATCATATTGATTTGGTTATATTTTTAAGAGATCCTTTAACACCAAAATCTCATGAGCCAGACGTTAATAATGTTATTAAATTGTGTGATGTTCATAATATTCCTTTGGCTACAAATTTAGCTTCTGCTGAGTTATTAATCAAAGCATTAGATAGAGGAGATTTTGAGTGGCGTGAAATGTATAAATAAATTTAGGCGAGTAGTTTGCTTAGTAATTGCAATACCGTTCGTATTGAGTGGTTGTAGCTCTACGCAAATATTGATACCATATGAGTTAAACAGCGACAATTCAGGGTTTAATATTTTGACTACAACTGGTACTAAAGGCGAATCTTTTGCCTCTGATCTTTGTATTGTAACACAGGATGTATTTGAAAATACAGATGTTGATATGGAACAAGCAACAGCGGCAGGTTTGTTTGACGTGAACAATAGTGAAGTGCTCTATGCAAAAAATATACATACTTCTTTATATCCAGCTAGTTTGACAAAAGTACTCACAGCTATTATAGCATTAAAGTATGCCAATGTTGATGATGTAATCACAGCAACTAGCAACGTAGAAATTACTGAATCTGGAGCACAGCTTTGTGGATTAAAGGCTGGCGATACACTAACGTTAAACCAAGCATTACACGCATTACTAATTTATTCTGCTAATGATGCTGCCGTTGCTATTGCGGAGCATATTGCTGGATCAGTTGAAAATTTTGCAATTATGATGAATGAAGAAGCTGTCAGTATAGGAGCGACTAATTCTAACTTTGTAAATCCACATGGTTTAACTGATGAAAATCATTATACAACAGCATATGATTTATATTTGATTTTCAATGAAGCCTTAAATTATAGTTTGTTCCAAGAAATTATAAGTATGACTGAATACAGTACTATTTATCATAATAGTGCAGGTGTCGATAAAGAATTATCTATTTCTAATACTAATCAATTTTTGACTGGTGCTCAAACAGCACCGGAACAAGTTACTGTAATTGGCGGTAAAACAGGTAGTACAGCAGCTGCTAAAAGTTGTTTAATTTTGCTTAGCAAAGATGCTTCGGGGAATTCTTATATATCTGTAATTTTAGCATCTGATGAACGAGCTATACTTTATGCAGAAATGATAGATTTATTAGAAGAAATATATAATTAGCTGTTGTTTTTTACCTAAAGATGAACTATAATATACATAGATTCATAGTACCGTGCATTAAAAAATTATTTTACTTTAGGAGGTATGACCAATGGTTCAATTAATGGTAGGCAAAAAAGGAAAAGGCAAGACAAAATATTTATTAGATAAAGTAAATAATGAAGTAAAGGATGTTGCAGGAAATATAACATACCTAGACAAAAGTACCAAGCATATGTTTGAGTTAAACAATAAGGTTAGGTTAATTGATGTTTCAGATTATAATATTGAAGATAGTAAGGAATTTATCGGATTTATAAGTGGAATTATTTCACAAGATAATGATTTACAAAAAATGTATTTTGATAGTTTTCTAAAAATTGCACAAATAGAGAATGAGGGTATGGTTGCAATTGTTTCAAGATTAGAAAAAATTAGTGAAAAGTTTGATGTTGATTTTATTTTAAGTGTTTCATTGGATGAATGTGAAATGGATGAATGTTTAAAGAAAAACATCATATTATCTCTTTAAAATAAACGCTATTTAAGTCTAGTGATTTCACTTGCTTGCAAAAGGTGAAATCATAGACGTTTAAAACCTCGGATTATTCCGAGGTTTTTCTATGAGTTCAGGAGGTTTCAATTTTGTCAAAGAATGAATCTGGGAAAATAATACAATTTGAAAAAGATAAAAATATAAATAAAGGCAATCTATTTTTTGTTGTTATTTTTATTTACATTATTATCTGTATTTTCATGTATTTTACAACAGAACATATAAGTAGATATCAAGTAAAAGTTGGTTCTTTAACAGAAAGTAATATTTATCAAGGTATAGCACTAAGAGATGAAGTTGTTGTAAATAGTGAATATGCTGGTTATGTAAATTATTACTGTCGCGAAGGAGAACGTGCAGGGTTTAATGATCTTGTATGTTCTATTGATGAAAGTGGTGAATTGCAAGAACTGTTAGTAGAAGAAGCTACAGATGGAAATACTTTATCGGATATAGAATTGAGTGAAGTTCGCTCACAGATTGTAAGTTTTATTTCTAATACCACAGATGATAATTTTAGTCGTGTTTACGATTTCAAATATGATATTGAAGGTACAGTTTTGAAGTTATCCAACCTAAATATTTTAGAAAATTTAGAATCTCTAAATTCCTCCATTGATTCTGGAATGATAAATTTATGTAGAACATCTACCTCTGGTATTATAATCTATGCTGTTGATGGATACGAAGAGTATACACCTAGTATGATAACAACAACGAATTTTGATACTGATTATTATGAAAAAACATCCCTGATAAGCAATAGTTTAGTGAATGTAGGGGATCCTATTTATAAATTATCTACTGACGAAAATTGGTCTATTGTCATAGAAACAGATAGTGAACAGGCACAAAGACTTTTAGAAGAAGTTTATATAAAAGTTCGATTTCTTAAAAATCAGAATGAATCTTGGGCTGAGGTAAATGTACTTTCAGATGAGAATGACGTTGCTTTAGTAGAACTTATGTTTAATAATTCAATGATTACATTT
The DNA here is from genome assembly GCA_044425705.1 of Eubacteriales bacterium. Lineage (GTDB taxonomy): Bacteria > Bacillota > Clostridia > Lachnospirales > Lachnospiraceae > JAWXVD01. Next base: position 2,907 of record JAWXVD010000116.1, read on the forward strand.
GCTACAGAAAGATTTTTAGATATTGAATTGATTTTTGAAGAAAAGACTGGATTAAAGGTTCCAAATTCGGCAATAGAAGAAAAGAAGTTTTTTTTGATACCAGAAGATTTTATTACCACTAGCACAGATGGAACAGGCTCAGCAGTTTTATTACTCACTTATGATGAAGATGGAAATAAATTACCTGTTTATATCGATATTACCGTATATAATATAGAGGATGGTAATTATTACGTAGATGAAAGTATGTTAAATCTAGGTGATACTATTCTGAAAAGTGACAATTTAGAAACATTTACAATTGCACAGAGTGATAGTTTAACTGGTGTTTATAACGTGAATAAGGGATATGCAGAATTCAAACGAATTCAAGTATTATATAGTAATGAAGAATATTCTATTATACAATCAAATTCAACCTATGGTCTGCGTGCATATGATTATATCGTATTAGATGCTGCTACAATTAATATGGATGACTTAGTGATAGAATAATGGAGAAGGGAAATTATGATTAAAAATAACATAAGAAACATACATGCTAACATCGAAAAGATATGTACTGAAGCAGAACGTTCTGTAGAAGATGTCACCTTGATTGCTGTTAGTAAAACAAAACCTGTGAATATGGTTCAAGATGCTTATGATGTAGGAATAAGGGATTTTGGAGAAAATAAAGTACAAGAGATTATAGAAAAATATGAATGTTTACCGAAAGATATTCGCTGGCATATGATTGGTCATTTACAAAGAAATAAAGTGAAATACATTGTAGATAAAGTCTTTTTGATTCACAGTGTTGATTCATTACGATTAGCAGAAGAAATCAGCAAAGAAGCGAAAAAAAAGAATATTGTAGTATCTATATTGATTGAAGTGAATGTTGCTAATGAAGAAAGCAAATATGGAGTTTCTGTGGAAGATACGATTTCATTGATAACAAATATCGCTAAATTACCTAATATAATGATAAAAGGCCTTATGACAATTGCACCATTTACAGAAATTCCCAATACAAATCGTATGTATTTTGAGAATTTAAAGCAATTATTTGTTGACATACAAGAAAAAAACATTGATAATGTTAATATGACTTATTTGTCAATGGGTATGTCTGGTGATTATGAAGTAGCTATTCAAGAAGGTTCTCACTACGTCAGGGTAGGAACAAGCATATTTGGAGGACGTTAACTAGCCATAGAATACCTGTTTTGTAATTATGCGAAGTCTTTTGAATGGTTAATTTAAAATTATAGGTCAGCTGTAAATTGTAAAAAATAAAATAATAATATAGGAGAAGTTGCGTAAATATGATAGATAAATTAATGAATTTTATGAAATTGAACGATGATGACAATGATTATTATGATGATGACGATGACGATACAATTGTCAATATACCAAGTAATAGATCTAATAAAACAAATGATGATGATAATCGTAAAAATACACCTAAGTTTCAAGCGAATAAAACAACTAGAAAGATTACTAGTAGTGGCATGGAGGTTTGTGTCATAAGACCAACATCTATTGAAGATGCTAGAGAAATCACATTAACATTATTGGAGAATAGAACGGTTGTCCTTAATTTAGAAGGACTAGATGTTGAAATTGCGCAGCGTATTATCGATTTTGCATCAGGTTCTTGTTATGCTATCGAAGGTACCTTACAAAAAATTTCTCACTATATTTTTATTATTACACCTTCGAGTGTAGGAATATCAGGTGACTTCCAAGAAATCTTGAATGGTTCTGTAAATGTGCCATCATTTAACGAATAGGAATGATTAATTATGAATAATAGATTATCTGTTTTATATCAAAGAAAACCTTGTTACGACATTGTATTTTCTTTTTCTTTTGATGGATTAAAAGAGGAAATTATAAATTTACAAAAGGCAAATAGAAAAATATGTATTGTAACAGACTCTAATGTAAATAAAATTTATGGAAACGAAATTGTAGAATTACTTTCACCAATCTCAAATGATATCTGTGTTTTTGAATTTCTCGCAGGTGAAGAAAGCAAAACGCTAGATACTGTAGAACAGTTATATATAAAGCTTATTGAACATAAATTTGATAGAAAAGATTATTTGATAGCTTTAGGTGGAGGTGTTGTCGGTGATTTGACGGGTTATGTTGCGGCAACTTATTTAAGAGGTATCGACTTTATTCAAGTTCCTACTACATTATTATCACAGGTTGATAGTAGTGTTGGTGGAAAAACAGGAGTTGATTTTAAACAATATAAAAATATGGTAGGTGCATTTAAAATGCCAAGCCTTGTTTATACTAATTTGCAAACTTTACAATCTTTAGATGAACGACAATATTTTAATGGATTTGCAGAAGTGATGAAACATGGCCTCATTAAGGATGCAAACTATTATGAATGGTTAGTTTCTAATATGTATGAAATATGCGAACGTGATCCAATAACTTTAGAAGAATTAGTCCTTAAAAGTTGTCAAATCAAAAAAGCTGTAGTTGAAAAAGATCCTCATGAAAAGGGAGATCGTGCATTATTGAATTTTGGACATACTTTAGGTCATGCTATTGAAAAATATATGAATTTCACCTTATATCATGGAGAATGTGTCGCACTTGGTTGTGTTGCTGCAGCATATATTTCATTTAAAAAAGAATATCTTTCAAGTGATGAATATTATGAAGTGCGCGATATGTTCGTTCCTTTTAACCTTCCAATAACTGTTGAAAATATTGATATCGATGATGTGATTTCCATTACTAAGCTTGATAAAAAAGTAGAAGGTGATTTTATAAAATTTATATTACTAAAAAAAATAGGAAAAGCTTTTATAGATACAACTGTTACAGTTGATGACATGAAACTTGGTCTAAAGGAGATAGTGTATTTAGATGAATTTGATGAAAAATAAAAAAATATTACTGATTGTTGATATTGTTCTACTAATTTTACTCGTTGCATTAGATCAAATTACGAAAAGTATTGCGGTCGTTTATTTGAAAGATCAACCAGCAATCCCACTAATTGAAGGCGTTTTTGAATTTCGTTATTTGGAAAACAGAGGCGCTGCTTTTGGTATGCTTCAAGATCAAAGATTATTTTTCTTAATAGTTACAGTAATCATTTTAAGTGCTATTTTATATCTTATTATAAAATTACCGTGTGAAAAAAAATATCAATGGTTAAATTTCACTTTAATTGTAGTAAGTGCTGGCGCAGTGGGAAATATGATTGATCGTGCAATGCTTGTTTATGTTATTGATTTCTTATATTTTTCTTTAATAGACTTTCCAATTTTTAATGTGGCTGATATTTATGTGACTATTTCTTCAATTGTCTTAGGTTTACTTTATCTCTTTTATTATAAGGAAGATGACTTTGATTTTTTGAATACGAAAAAAAATAAAGGTAATAGTAAGGAAGTATAGTTTAGTGAAATTATTTCAGTATATAGTTGAAAAAGAGCAAGAAAATCAAAGGATTGATAAATGTATTCATTCTATGTTAACAGATGTTTCTCGTTCTTATATTCAAAAAGTTATTAAAGATGGATATTTATTTGTAAACAATGTTTCAGTAAAATCTAATTATAAAGTTAAGATAGATGATGAAATTAAGTTAGAGTTACCAGATGCAATTATACCTGATATTATACCAGAAGATATAACATTGGATATTTTATTTGAAGATAAAGATGTCATTGTAATTAACAAACCTAAAGGAATGGTAGTTCATCCTGCGGCAGGACATTATTCTGGCACTCTAGTAAATGCTGTAATGTTCTATTGTGGTGATAGTCTATCTGGCATTAATGGTGTTATGCGTCCAGGTATTGTACATCGAATTGATAAAGATACTACTGGTTCAATTATTATATGTAAAAATGACTTTTCACATAATGAGATTGCTTCACAGTTGAAAGAACATACTATTACTAGAAAATATCTTGCGATTTGCCAAGGTGTGATTTCTGAAGAAGAAGGTATTGTTAATGCACCCATAGGAAGACATCATGTTGAAAGAAAAAAGATGGCCATCAATCATAATCATGGTAAAGATGCAATTACACATTATAAAGTATTAAAACGGTTTGAAAAATTCACATATATTGAATGTCAGTTGGAAACTGGTCGTACCCATCAAATTAGGGTTCATATGGCATCTTTGGGTCACCCTTTACTAGGCGATGAGCTATATAATCATATACCATCAAAGCTAAAGTTACAGGGACAAACATTACATGCTTATATTCTAGGTTTTAAACATCCGACAACTGGTCTGTATTGTGAGACTATAGCACCAATCCCAGATTATTTTAATCATTTATTACAAATTTTATAATTGGAAATCTTCTCAGAATAGTTTTATATTTTTTTATTTATAATTTTATTGATTTTTACATTATTTAGTTACAAAAAGATTAGGAGAATAAGTGAATATTCATACAAGATATTTAGATAGATTATTAGTTCATTATTGTGATAGTTTTAGTATTTATGTACCTTTTAAAGTAAATGAGACTAGTTATCCTGCTTATGGTTTTTTTAGTTCTCATATAGAGAAATATGTGTTAACTAGAGAAGCAAATTTATGGTCTTCTGATAGTTTCGAACACATTCTTTTTCTGGAGAAAGATCAATTTTGTGAAATAGATTTTAATGAAATAGATTATTTAGTAAAAGAATATATGGAACCTGTTTTGGTTCGTAAAGGAATGAAAAATCCAGAAAAAAATCATATGTATAGTTATCTTACAATACTAATTGTATCTGAAAGAGAGCTAAATAAACAAGAAATAAAAAAAATAAAAAGATACTCTTTTGATAAAGGATATAATTTTAATTTAAGAGGATATGCACAAGCTCGTTTAGGTGTTGTTTCGCTACCAAATAAAGAAATATATTTAAATCGAGCCGCAGTAAAAATGAAAAAAGTCTTAAAAGCTACCTTTCAAGATTTGGAGCAAAATAAAGCAGGTTTTCTCCAATTAATAGAGGATGGTAGTGTAGTGCCTTTTACACAAGAATAGGCTTATAATCAGGATGATATACCTGTTTTTATAAGAAGATAAAAAACTTAGGAGGGTTTAATATGAATGCAATTTTATTGATTTTGTTAGCCATTGCTATTTTTGTAGTAGCATATCTTACATATGGTAGATATTTGGCTAAAGAATGGGGGTTAGATGCGAAAAATGTAACACCAGCACATACAATGGAAGACGGTGTGGATTATAGTCCAGCCAAGACTCCAGTGCTCTTAGGACATCATTTCTCATCTATCGCAGGAGCTGGTCCAATCAATGGTCCTATTCAAGCAGCATTTTTTGGATGGTTACCAGTATTTTTATGGATCGTTATCGGTGGTATCTTTTTTGGAGCAGTTCAAGACTTTGGATCTATTGTTGTTTCTATTCGCCATAAAGGAAAATCTTTAGGTGAAGTTATTGAGGAAAACATCGGACATAAATGTAAAGTTTTATTTATTATCTTTGCATGGCTAGTTCTAATTCTCGTTATTGCAGCATTTGCAGATATTGTAGCTTCAAGTTTCACAATTGCAGATCCAACAGTAAGTATGGCAAATGGATCAGTAGCAACTGCTTCTATGTTATTTATCCCATTAGCTATTGCATTTGGATTTATAGTACATAGAAAAAATGCACCATTGCTTGTTTCAACAATTGGTGGTATTGTGGTTCTTGCTTTAGCAATTGGAATTGGTTTGGCGTTCCCACTTAATTTACCAAAAACATTTTGGTTAGGCTTTGTATTCATTTATATTATGATTGCTTCTGTTACACCAGTTTGGGTATTACTACAACCTAGAGATTACTTAAGTAGTTTCTTATTATATTTTATGATTATTGCCGCTGTAATTGGTATTGTTGGTTCAAACCCAGCAATCGTAACACCAGCTTTTGTAGGATTTGAAGTTAGTGGAAACTTTATTTTCCCTGTACTGTTTATCACAGTAGCTTGTGGTGCTGTTTCTGGATTCCATTCATTGATAGGATCTGGTACCACATCGAAACAATTAGATAAAGAAAGTGATGCATTAGCAATTGGATATGGATCTATGTTAATCGAATGTGTTTTAGCAGTAATTTCATTAATCGCTATCGGTGTTGTTTCTGAAACAGGTGCTATTCCAACAGATTTAGGAACACCAACAGTTGTATTCTCAACTGCAATCAGTGGATTCTTTAGCATGATGGGCTTTGGTTCTGGCGTTGTAAATGCTACTTATACTATTATTGCATTGGCCGTATCTGCTTTCTGTTTAACATCTTTAGATACTGCAACAAGACTTGGACGTTTTATGTTCCAAGAATTATTTGCTGGCAAAGATAGCAAGGAAAACATCTTAAACAATATGTATGTTGCTACTGCAATCACAGCAGTATTTGGATTTGTATTATGTTTAGCTGGATATGCAAATGTATGGCCATTATTTGGTGCTTGTAATCAATTAGTAGCAGTACCTGCATTCTTAGCAATTGCAGTTTATATGGGTAAACAAAAGAGAAATAATAAAATGCTTTACTTCCCTATGATCTTTATGATTTGTGCTACATTCACATCATTATACATTACATTTACATCTAATATTTCAAAACTAATGGATGGATCTGGTGTTATCATTAAAGAAGGTTTACAATGTGTGATTATTGTACCTATCGTAATTTGTGCTGTTATTCTTGTAATTGAAGGATGTAAAGTTCTTATTGCAACAGAAAAAGCAAATAAATAATTAATAGTGATGGTAAAGGGGTGGAATTTATTCTGCCTCTTTTTTTATCATATATGTATATAATATTTAAAATCAACACAATTAAATATAAATCTAAAAAATTAGTATTTATTTACAAATATATATTGAAAAAATATAATTTATTATATATAATAACCATAAGAAATAAATAAACCTTAAACTTAAGCAAAGGACGGTGTAGAGTATGAATACAGTGATTACAATAGGAAGGCAATTTGGTTCTGCAGGTCGTGAAATAGGAGAGAAGGTAGCTGAATATTTTAATATTCCATGTTACGATAAGGAATTATTGACTAGAGCCGCAAAAGAAAGTGGTTTTTGTGAAGAGATGATGGAAACACATGATGAAAGACCTAATAATTCTTTTCTATATAATTTAGTTATGGATACTTATTCATTTGGTTATAATGCATCATCATTTATGGATATGCCTATAAGCCATAAAGTTTTTCTGGCTCAATTTGATTCAATTAAAAAAATTGCAGATGAAGGTCCATGTGTTTTAGTTGGACGTTGTGCAGATTATGCACTTTCGGATTACAAGAATTCAATTCATTTATTTATATATGGAAATGAAGAAGTAAAATGTAAAAGAATTGAAAAAAAATACGATTTAACAGAAGCAAAAGCTAAGGACATGATTCTAAAAAAAGATAAACAAAGACAAAGTTATTATAACTACTATACTTCTAAAAAATGGGGACGTGCAGATAGCTACGATTTATGTATTAACAGTAGTCTATTAGGTGTTGAAGGAACAGTTAAATTAATCATTCAAGCTGTTGAGGATTTTGAAGATAAATAGAAGTAAATAAACTCATCCAATATAATCAGTTAAATGTTGGATGAGTTTATTATAGGGATGCAACTATTCGTTAAACATGTCTTTTACGAATAGTTGGGTCTATAGCATGTTAATCAAAATACTTATAAATTCATAACTAATTACAGCTATTGTACCAAGTCGCTAGCGCGACGGCTAGTGCAAAGTACTGATTTTGCCACATTTTCTTAGAATTTAAAATTTTTCCAAAAAAATAGTAGCGGTTTTTGCTTATATCATGTATTGTTAA
>JAWXVD010000117.1:0-10694 GCA_044425705.1 Eubacteriales bacterium
TTGATAGAACAACTAAAAAAAATAATTCCAGAAGAAAATATTTATTTTAATGAACCCATGGATAAGCATACCACTTTTCGAGTAGGAGGACAGGCTTCCTACTTTCTTCGGATCACAAAGGAAGAGGAAATTACCAACTTAGTAAAAAGCTTGTATCAAAGCAATACTCCATATTTTATTTTGGGAAATGGAAGTAATCTATTGGTTTCAGATTATGGATATGAAGGCGTGATGGTTTATATTGGAGATGGATTTTCTGATATACGTAGAGAAGGAACAAGGTTAATTGTAGATGCTGGTGCCTATTTATCAAAGGTTTCGAAATTTGCTATGGAGGCAGGACTTGGTGGTTTAGAGTTTGCATCAGGTATTCCAGGGACCATCGGTGGTGGAGTTGTTATGAATGCTGGTGCTTATGATGGGGATATGGGACAGGTGGTAGAATCCATCCGTGCAATAGACGAAACGGGACAGTTGATTACCATAGATCGTGCTGGCATGGAGTTTGACTATAGAACCAGCTTGGCGAAAAAGAAACATTTGGTGATTACGCAGGTAACATTACGTTTAGTGTCTAGAGAGAAAGAAGAAATTAGAGCCAAGATGAATGAATTTTCAGCCTTGAGAAAAGAAAAGCAACCATTAGAATATCCCAGTGCTGGTAGCACCTTTAAACGTCCAGAGGGTTATTATGCAGGGAAATTAATTATGGATGCAGGGTTAAAGGGATATCAAATTGGTGGAGCCCAAATTTCTGAGAAGCATGCAGGATTTCTTATTAATAGAGGAAGTGCAACAGCAGACGATATTGCAAAGGTAATTCAAAAGACACAAGAAATTGTATTACAAGATAGTGGAATTGTATTGGAACCAGAGATCATTTATGTAGGTAAGTTTGAGATGGAGACAAAAGGATGAAATTTGTAATTGTGACTGGAATGAGTGGCGGTGGAAAGAGTATTGCATTGAAAATATTGGAAGATGCTGGATTTTATTGTGTAGACAACCTACCAGTAGCTTTAATTGAAAAGTTTATGGAACTGATTTCTATACCAGATGGAGAAATCCAAAGAGTCGCTTTGGGAATGGATGTGAGAACAGATCAATCATTTGACAGTGCACAAAATATCGTATCTCAATTAAGGGAAAAAGGCTATGTATTTGAAATTTTATTTATGGATGCCAGTGATCAAACCTTGTTGAAACGTTATAAAGAAAGTCGACGTATTCATCCTTTAGCAACGGTAGAATCAAATCGAATTGATGAAGGTATTGCAAAAGAAAGAATCATTATGGAAGGTATGAAAAAGAAGGCGGATTATGTTTTTGATACCTCTAAATTGTTAACCAGAGAATTAAAAGAAGAGTTATACCGTATTTTTGTGAATCAAGAAGAATACAATAATTTAATGATAAATATTGTGTCGTTTGGATTTAAGTATGGAATACCTGGGGATGCGGATTTGGTATTTGATGTAAGATTTTTACCAAACCCTTTTTATATAGAAGAATTAAAGCATATTACTGGAAATGAAAAACCAGTACAAGACTATGTGATGAGTTTTGATGAATCAGGAGAATTCTTGGTGAAACTGATAGACATGTTATCCTTTTTGATACCAGGTTATATTACAGAAGGAAAACATCAGCTTGTGGTGGCCATTGGATGTACTGGTGGACAACATAGAAGCGTCACATTGGCAAACAAATTATATGCTACTATGAAAACACAAGGGGCTTATAGTGTGCATGTACATCATAGAGAACAAGATAGTTGGATGAAAAGACCTATGAATTAAGGGTCAAGGATGAAAATAAATTTTCAACCTTCCAAGGAAGTGATATCATTGACTTAATTTTGAGGAGGTTCACATGTCTTTTTCAGGAGAAGTAAAGGAAGAATTATCCAAACATAATAGTCAATCCAGACATTGCCAACTTGCTGAATTGGCGGCAATTAGTAGCTTTTGTGGACAATTGGTTAGACAAGAAGACAATACTATTGCATTTATGCTTAGTACAGAAAATCAAGTTGTAGTAAGAAAATACTTTACATTATTGAAGAAAACATTTAATATAGATACAACGAGCGAAGAAAAGCTATGTAGCGAAATTGTAAAAAACAGTACATACAACATCTCTTTAGAAGATGCTGATTTGATTTTGAAGCTATTTCGTGCAATGAAATTTATTGATGGACAAGGTGTGCTACATGAAATAAGAGGAGCAGTCAGTCCATTGATTATCAAAAATTCTTGTTGCAAAAGAACATTTTTAAGAGGTGCATTCTTAGCCAATGGTTCTATGAGTGATCCAGAGAAAAGCTATCATCTAGAAATTGTCTGTGTTGATGAGAGTCAAGCGGAGCAATTAAAAGAGTTAATGCAAGAGTTTTCTTTAGACGCTAAAATTGTGCATCGTAAAAAGTATTTTGTTGTGTACTTGAAAGAAGGATCCAATATTGTGGATTTTTTGAATATATGTGAAGCCCATGTATCGCTGATGAATTTTGAAAATTTGCGAATTGTAAAAGAAATGAGAAATTCTATCAACCGTCGTGTGAATTGTGAGGCCGCTAATATTACGAAAACGGTAAATGCTTCCACAAAACAAATTGCAGATATTATGGAATTAAAAGAAAATTATGGATTTGAAAATTTATCCGATAATTTGAGGCAGATGGCAGAAGTGAGATTAGAAAATCCAGATGCTAGTTTACAAGAGTTAGGTCAATATCTGAATCCACCAGTTGGAAAATCAGGTGTAAATCATAGATTGAGAAAGTTAGGCGAAATTGCAAATTTAAACAGGAACTGAGGAGGAGAAAAAATGGTTCAGAGAGAAATTACAATTCAATTATCAAAAGGTCTAGAAGCCAGACCAGTAGCAATGTTAGTACAGGTAGCAAGTCAATACGAAAGTACAATTTATCTAGAAACAGAAGGTAAAAAAGTAAATGCAAAAAGTATCATGGGAATGATGACTTTAGGACTAGATGTTGGAGAGGTAGTTACTGTTATAGCAGATGGCGCAGATGAAGAAAATGCAGTTAAAAGTATTGAAAATTACTTAAGTGGACAGGCATAGTAAGATATAAACAAAAGAGAATCTTAGGATTCTCTTTTTTAATACTAGAATGGACAAAAGTGGATGAATAGAGTCTATGATTTTACTCTTGCAATCAAGTGAAATCACTGGAATTCAAAATTGAGGAAGGAATAGGTGGTGTCATGAAAAAGAAAAAGCTACTCTTTATATATAATCCTAAATCTGGAAAGGAAAAAATAAGAAATTATTTATTAGAAATTATAGATATATTTGTGAAAGCAGATTATGAAGTGACTATTTATCCTACGCAAAAGCCAGGAGATGCCATACAGGCCACAGCCTATAAAAGTGAAGAATATGACACTTTAGTTTGTAGTGGAGGAGATGGTACATTGGGAGACGTAGTGATGGGGATGATGCATTGTCCGAAAAAAATTCCTATTGGCTATATTCCATCAGGGAGCACCAATGATTTCGCCAAAAGTCTAAAGTTGCCTAAAAAGCTGAATAAAGCAGCTGAGGTTGCCGTAAAAGGAAGAGCCTTTCCTTGTGATGTAGGCTTATTTAATGGTGATAGTTTTGTTTATATCGCTGGATTTGGAATGTTTACAGATGTGTCTTATGCAACGAGCCAAGATATGAAAAATATATTAGGACATATGGCATATGTATTAGAAGGAATGAAAAGAATCTCCTCGATTAAATCTTATGCTATGAAAGTAGAATATGATAATCAGGTGATAGAAGGAGATTTTATCTTTGGAATGGTTACCAATTCATTATCAGTGGGCGGATTTAAAAGAATTACAGGTAAAAATGTGCAGCTAGATGACGGTGTATTTGAGGTTACATTGATTAAAAGTCCTTCTACAGTGGTTGAATTAAATGCAGCGACATCAGCATTATTAGATAAATATATTGATACTAGCTTTATGTACTGTTTTAAAACTAGCAATGTGGTCTTTACAATGAAGGAAGAGATTCCTTGGACATTGGATGGAGAATTTGGTGGGAATCATCAGAAAGTGGAGATAGAGAATATAAAGAGGGCTGTAGATATTATAATATAGAAATAAGGTAAAATTTGAATTGAATGTGATAGAAATATGATACATAAGAAAAGGGAGTAGAAATTGTCTTTGGGAGTAGTGCTTTGGACAAAATCAACGAAAAGTTCATGTAAATACAAAAAAATCTACAGAATCTGTTTCTTTTTTTAGAAATATGAGTTATACTAGGTATGAAAAAAATTATAATCGTTTTTTAAATGGAGGAAAATAATATGTTAGTATCAGCAAAAGAAATGCTCGACAAAGCAAAAGCTGGCCATTATGCAGTTGGACAGTTCAACATTAACAACTTAGAATGGACTAAAGCAGTATTAGAAACAGCACAAGAATTAAACTCTCCAGTTATCTTAGGTGTATCTGAAGGTGCTGGAAAATACATGACAGGTTACAAAACTATCGTTGGTATGGTAAACGGTATGATCGAAGGATTAGGAATCACAGTTCCTGTAGCTCTTCACTTAGATCACGGTTCATTAGAACATTGCTACAAATGTATCGAAGCTGGTTTCTCTTCAGTTATGTTTGATGGTTCACACTATTCAATCGAAGAAAACGTTGCAAAAACAAAAGAAATCGTTGCAGCAGCTCACGCTCAAGGAGTTTCTATCGAAGCTGAAGTTGGTTCAATCGGTGGAGAAGAAGACGGTGTTGTTGGAGCAGGCGAATGTGCAGATCCAGCAGAATGTAAATCAGTAGCTGATTTAGGAGTAGACTTCTTAGCAGCTGGTATCGGTAACATCCACGGAAAATATCCTGCAAACTGGGCTGGATTATCTTTCGAAACATTAGCAGCTATCCAAGAATTAACAGGAGAAATGCCATTAGTCCTTCATGGTGGTACAGGTATCCCAACAGAAATGATTAAACAAGCTATCGACTTAGGTGTTGCTAAAATCAACGTTAACACAGAATGTCAATTATCTTTCGCAGCAGCTACACGTACTTATGTTGAAGCTGGAAAAGATTTAGAAGGAAAAGGATTTGATCCTCGTAAATTATTAGCTCCAGGTACAGCAGCTATTAAAGCAACTGTAAAAGAAAAAATGGAAATTTTTGGTTCAGTTGACAAAGCATAATAAAGGTTTATGTATGGTCCCCCGCAAGCTTGCTTGCGGGGGACTTTTTTTGCTTGTGGGATGAAATAGAAGGGCAAGGTCAAGTAAAATCTAAAATACCACTTGTTTTTCCCTAAAATATTCTTTATAATAAAGCTACAAAAGCAAGAACTCTAATAACTTCGTATAATTGTATTCGCACATGAAATACGAAAGTATCTATAATCTATCCTATTCTAGGAAATATGAGAATAGTCTTCTCGCTTTGAAATCACCCAATAATAAAAGCAGAAGAAGGATAGAAATGGACACAATACCTTGCAAGATTAGCCATAAAATCGAGGTGAGTTCTTTGAGGGTAAGCATTTTTGTTATATATCTTCTGTACCAACAGACACAGGAGAATTTGCCTATGGAACAAAATACAACCTTGAGTAATACCATTGAATTAGCAAAAGATAAAATCAGATATGACAGCGCAGTCAAGAAATTATTGTCAGAAAATATTTTGCTGGCATGGATTATGAAGCACTGTATGAAAGAGTATGAACATTTTTCGGTAGAGGAAATCGCTACCAAATACATCAATGGAACACCAGAAATATCAACAATCCCAGTGGAGCAAGATGTGGAAGGGGTATCACAGAGAGTTCCAAGCACTGGAACGGAAGATGCATCCATACAAGAGGGGACGATCACCTTTGACATTAAATTTCATGCCCTTGTACCGACAGTACAAGGTGTCATTAGATTGATTATTAATCTAGAAGCACAGAATGATTATACACCAGGGTATCCCTTAGTTACACGAGGTGTGTACTATAGCAGTCGGATGATATCGGCACAGTCTGGTACTGTGTTTTTTAAGTCTCACTACGAAAAAATTCAAAAAGTATATTCGGTATGGATCTGTACAAATCCACCAAAGAAACATCAGAATACCATTACTTCCTATCAGATGATAGAGAACAATGTTGTAGGAGATGTACAGCAACCTGCAGCATTTTATGATTTAATCAATGTCATGATGATTTGTCTAGGAGCTAGTGAAGATACGGAGTATGAAGTGTTGAAGCTACTGGACGTCTTGTTAAAGGATAAGATTTCGGCGGAAGAAAAGAAAAAAAGATTGCATGAGGAATTTCATATCCCCATGACACAGAATATAGAAAGTGAGGTAGGAGTTATGTGTAATTTAAGTGATGGAATCGAACAACGTGGGATAGAGCGAGGAATAGAGCGAGGAGAAACCCTTAAGAGCATAAAAATCATCAAGAAACAGTTACAAAAGCAAATTCAAATTGATGAAATAGCAGACTTAATAGAAGTAGAAAATACATTTGTTTTAAAAGTAAAATCATTGTTAAAACAGTTTCCCACATTAACAAATGAGGAATTACTAGGAAAGTTAATGTAGTTTTTAACTTTTGGCACAAGAGGAAATTAGAAAGCGAAAACAGGAGAGGTTTATGTGGAGGACAGGAATGAAGACTAGGTTTATTTTAATTGGATATGGCTGGAGAGCTGATTTTTTTCATAGGATAGCGAAGGAATTGCCAGAGCAGTTTGAGATTACGGCAGCAGTATTGCGGACAGAGGAAAGAGCCAAGGAGGTGGGTGAGTCCAAGGGTGTTTTTGCTACGGCAGATTTGGAAGTGGCATTGGCAACAAAACCTGATTTTGCTGTACTTTGTGTGCCTAGGGCTATTACGGCAGGGTATTTGGAACGGTTGATGGAGAAGCAGGTGCTTGTGCTTTGTGAAACTCCCCCAGCGGATAGTGTAGAAGAATTAAATCATTTATGGGAAATGAAGGAAAAATATCAAGGTAGAGTGCAGGTGGCAGAGCAATATTTCCTGCAACCATTGTATGCAGCAATCTTAAAAGTAATAGAGAAAGATATGTTAGGAGAAGTATCTAACATGACCTTGTCTGCATTGCACGGATATCATGCAATCAGTATTTTTAGAAAAGTATTAGGTGTTGGATTTGAAAATTGTAAGATAAAAGGGAAAAAATACGTTTTTCCAGTAGTGAACACTAATGGAAGAGCTGGATTTGATCGTAGTGGAAAAGTTGTGGATGCAGAGAGAAATGTGATTACTTTGGAATTTGAAAGTGGTAAGGTGGCATTTCTTGATTTTGCCAGTCATCAATATTTTTCTCATATTAGAACAAGGCGTTTAAATGTGCAAGGGGTTCAGGGAGAGATTAATGATATGGATGTGTATTATTTGGACCAAAGAGCAGCTACAGAAGCTTATCCAAATGGAGAATATATTCCGGTAAAAGAAACCTTCAATCGTATCGATTTTGGCCCATATAATAACGATGTACCTACCCATCAAGGCATCATGTTAGGAAAAGAGTTTTTGTATGAAAATCCATTCTATGGGGCTAGATTTAATGATGACGAAATTGCAATGGCAGACTGCCTTGTTCGAATGAAGCATTATGTAGAAACAGGAGAAGAGTTCTATTCTTTAAAGGATGCGTTACAAGATGCGTACTTATCTATTTTGACTTATGAGGTAGGTGAAAATGAGTCCGTGGTATATACAGAAAGTCAGAAGTTTGGGAAATAAAGAGTGAAATTATTGAATGGTAACATGAGATTGAGCAGGATAATATAATAAGAAGGATAGAAAATAGGAATGCTCTACACATATTCGACAGTTTTGCGAATGTGTATAGAGCATTTATATTTAGGCATAATGTAGTTGACATAAAATTACGTCAGGTGTATCTTACAAAAAAGAGTTATGTAGAAGCTTTTATTGAGCAATATGTGAGGCATTGTATAAAGCTTTATATTCTTTTGGAGTACAGCCCTTTGTTAGTTTGAAAACACGGTTAAAAGTGGAAAGGCTATTAAATCCAGATTGAAAGGCAACTTCTGTTATTGTTAAAGCAGGTGAAGCTAACAAAGATTCCGCTTTTTTGATTTTTTGAGCTTGTACATAGTCGTTGAATGTCATATGTGTAAATTGTTTAAATAATCTGGAGAAATGATATTTGCTAAATCCAGCATATTGAGCGATATCGTCTAAGCTTAAAGGTGCCGTACAGTTGTTTGTAATGTAATTGCAGATGTCATAAAATTTTTCATTATATTCAGAAATTTGAGAGCTGGCAATGCCGTCTAAATCTTTGGGCTGTTCTAAATAAGTAGTTCCAACTAAAGCAAAAAACTCAAATAATTTTGTATAGGTTAATAATTCAGAAAAAATCGCATTACCAAAGCAAGTATCTTCCATAGTTTGTAAAGTGTCAATTAATTGAGGGCACGAGCCAGGGTAGGTGTTTGGAGAAATGACACGAATTTGGTTGAACAAATGGATATGTTCTTTGAAATTACGAAAACTGGTTAATACGGTATAGGGAAATTGTACACCTAAAGAACAATAGGGTTGTGTTTCTTCAAAAGAATGGATTTCCCCAGGAAAAATAAAAATAATATCGGTAGCATTTAAAATATAGGTATGACCATTGATTGTAACATTATAATTATCATGAAGGGGTGCTACAATTTCCATAAAATCATGCCAGTGAGGAGGAAATGATTGCATTGGTGTTTTATTCCAAAAATGTATGGTATAACCGTTTTCTGTATTGATTATTTCCTGTAATTCATTCATATTCATCTGTCCATCTCCCTTCGTTTACTTAGTTTTAATAATTTATTATATCATATAGAGAAAATAAAAGAAGTGCAATAGGATAATTATAATAAAAAATAGACCTTATATCGTTACTTATTCTGTTTAAAATATAAGGATTTGTTGACGAAATAGAATTATTTAGATTGACTAATATACAAATAATGCACAAAAATTATGGTCATATTACAAGCTTACAAGGGAAAACAACGAAAGCGTAAGAATCACCATAATAAAAAAGGTGAAAATAACAATAAAACAATAATAAATAATATATTAATTGTACAATAGCAATATATGAACAAAGTGTAGCAATATTTAGTTGGTTTCTAAAATTGATATAACATAAAATGAGTTTATCAAAACAAGGAGGTGAACAATGGGAGTAATCAATGGAAAGACAATATGTCAAGTTGCGATTGTTACCAAGGATTTAGAAAAAACAATTGCAGAATATGCAAAATTGTTTGGAGTAGAAATTCCTGACATCATGAGCATTCCTGAATATGAACAAGCTAAGACTATGTTTAATGGAGAACCAACAGAAACAAAAGCTAGATTAGCAGTGTTTGATTTGGGACAGGTAGTGTTAGAAATTACAGAACCAGATGATAAGCCTAGTTCATGGAAAGATTTTCTTGATAACAATGGGGAAGGCGTAGACCATATCGCATTCATGACAGAAGATCGAGAAGCAGCTGTAAAATACTTTGAGGAAAATGACATGCCAGTTCGTCACTATGGAGAATATGAAGGTGGAAACTACACAGTATTTGATAGCAAAGATAAGTTAGGGGTATATGTACAAGTGAAGTACGAACCATAAAAAGGGAGGAAGAGAATGAAAACAAAGAAAATATTAGCGTTATTACTTAGTGCAACTATGATGGTTTCTGCATTAGCAGGCTGTGGAAGCAGTTCTACAGAAAGCACAACAGAAACAGCAGAAGCTACAACAGAAGTGGCAGAAGAAGCAGAAGAGGAAGAATTTGTCAACACTACAGTGCAAGAAGAAATTGCTAGCAGTATTGTAGCAGAAGAAACTGATTTAACAGGTGAATTTACATATTGGTCAAGTTTTACAGGGGATTCTCAAACATGGGATCAAAGTCGTGTAGATTTATTTAATGAATTATATGCAGACCAAGGTATTTACTGTGATGTACAATTTGTTCCAGATGGAGCAGGTGTAACAAATGGTAAATTATTATCGGCAATTGCAGGTGGAACAGCACCTGATGTATTTATTACAGATAGCCCAACAGCTGTTTATACATATGCAGCTAATGGCAGTTTGGAACCATTGGATGAAATTTTAGATAAAGTAGGTATCAATGTAGATGACTTCTTTGAAGGATGTAAAGATGTTATTTATTATCAAGACACAGCATACTTAATTCCACAAGATGCTAATGTTATCTTATTGTACTACAATCCAGCAATTGCAGAAGAATGTGGTTTAGACCCAGATTCACCACCAACAACAATTGAAGAACTTGATGCATGGGGCGAAGCTATGACAGTTCAAAATGATGATGGTAGCTACGAAAGATTTGGATTTATACCTTGGTTAGACAGTGGTGCAGATGCATTTACAGTGCCATATATTTATGGATGTGAAATTTATGATGCAGACACAAATGAATTAAACCTAACAGAAGATCAAATGGTTAGTTATTTTGAATGGATTCAAAGTTATGCAGAAAAATATGATCCAGAAAAAATTTCATCATTTACATCTGGCTTAGGCGGAATGTTCTCACCTGACCATGCATTTATGACAGGTAAAGTTGCTATGACAATAACAGGAAACTGGTTTACAAACGCATTGGCAATTTATGCACCTGATGTAGAATATAGAG
>JAWXVD010000299.1:0-2001 GCA_044425705.1 Eubacteriales bacterium
TTGTCGTGTGTTTCACAGGCAACTTGTATATATTACCATTTGTGTGATTCCTTGTCAACAACTTTTTTTGATTTTTTTAAAATGTTTTTTTCATTTATCTCCCGCCGTTTCTCGCGGTAGATTCTTATAATAACACTTTGCTTTCTATCTGTCAACAAATTTTTTTATTTTTTCAAACAAATTATGAACCGTTTATGATAATGTCTTAATATACCCCAAGGCAAAATGTCCCAAATGTAGTATAATAACTCCTGACTATATTTTAACAGCAGGAGGAATTCATTATCAGAAAGGTAAATTTAACTATGAATGAACAAGAAAAATATGAGGTGATTAAAGGATTAGTAGATCACACAAATAGTAATAAATTAAATGCATCACTTAAATTGGGATGTTCAGTCAGACATATCAATCGATTAATTTCAAATTATATGAAACGTGGCAAGGATGCTTTAGTCCATGGAAACAAAGGCCGTAAGCCTGCAAACACTATTTCGGACTCTATCAAAGCTACCATTGTCCAATTATATCGTTCAAAGTATTATGATGCTAACTTTGCTCACTTTACAGAATTACTAGAAATTCATGAAGGTATTATTATTTCTGAATCTTCAGTTGCTAAGATTCTAGAAGCTGCGTATATTCTATCACCTAAGGTGACTCGCAAAAAACAAAAACGAATGAAAAAACAATTATTAGAATTAAAAAAATCTGCTAAGACAAAAAAAGAGGAAGCTATCATTCAAACAAATATTGTTGCACTTGAGGATGCTCATTCTAGACGCCCTAGAGCTGCTTATTTTGGTGAATTAATTCAAATGGATGCTTCTTCTTACGAGTGGATTCCTGGCTCTATTTGGCATCTCCATCTTGCAATTGATGATGCTACTGGTGCTATTGTTGGTGCCTGGTTTGACACCCAAGAAACTTTACGTGCGTACTATCAAATTTTTTATCAAATTTTGTCCACACACGGTATTCCTTATAAACTCTTTACCGATCGTCGTACTGTATTTACCTATAAAAAGAAAAATTCTCCATCCATTGATGAAGATACCTATACACAGTTTGCCTATGCTTGCAAACAAGTTGGAGTACAATTAGAATCTAGTAGCATCCCTCAGGCTAAGGGACGTGTAGAGCGTTTAAACCAAACCCTACAGTCGCGACTCCCTATCGATTTTCGATTAGCTGGAGTCACAACCATAGAGGAAGCCAATGAATTCTTGAACTCCTACATAAAAGAATTCAATGAGAAGTTTACCCTTCCGCTAGATAATATCAAATCTGTGTTTGAATTACAACCATCAAATGAAAAATTAAATTTAACTCTTGCTATTTTATGTGAACGTACTGTGGATACAGGTCATTGTCTCAGACATGACAATAAATACTATAAAATGCTTGATAAAAACGGTAATCAAGTCCATTATCGACAGGGAACAAAAGCCATGTTTATTCAAGCTTTTGACGGCAATAAATATTGTTGTATAAACGATACTCATGTCTATGCCTTAGAGCATATCCCTACACATGAAGCTAAATCCAAGGAATTAGATTTCGATTATAAGGAACCTGTTCCTAAAAAACAATACATTCCTCCAATGAATCATCCTTGGCGAAAAGCTACATTCAAAAAATTTGTAAAAAAACAAGAACACCATTGGAATGAGGAAGATTCCGTTTCTGCATAACAACTGGAGCGGAATCGTTGTCAAGAGAACCGTGAAAAAAAGGATGCTTTTTCCTTTATTTCGCGAAAGTCTCTTGACATAAGATTCTCGGATAACCCTTTTGACTAGAGAAAGAAACACTTTTCTTTCTCTGCCTACCGGCGAGGGTACAAATGGGTCAAGGGGCTAGTCCCTTGCGGGTTGTAGGGCTGAGCCCTACGGTCTTCAAGGATTATTTTTGATACAAAAAAATAATCAAATTACATTAAAAAATTTTATACTTCTAAAAAAATAACTAATAAAAGCCCCAAGCATCGTCGGGGCTAAT
>JAWXVD010000118.1:0-10374 GCA_044425705.1 Eubacteriales bacterium
TTAATTCTCTACGGATTTCTTTTTTCATTTCAGATAAAGGATTTCCGCAAATATCACATATTTTTTCGTCATCTTCTAATTGATATTCAATGACTTCTACTGGCAGATCCTTGAAAGTTTTAGGGGGGGGTACTTTGTTGCAGCACTTGATGTTAATGGCAGGCACGTTTTTGTTACTAGCTATGGTACAAGGATATAAGGGGAATATCAATAGAAAAGGTAATTTGCACACACTGGTGCCACTGGTACCTTATGTGGCGGTATGGTTTGTCATATCTTTTCTATCATAAACATAATTATTAAAAACAAGATTAAGAAGAGGGATAATATTAGTGAATTTACAAGAATTAAAAGATATTGATGTAAGGGAAGTAAATAGAGATGAGTTGGTGGAACGAAGTACAATTAAATTTAAAGCAAATGTTTCGAGAGAAGAACGTATACAGGATTATATCAGACAAATTAAGAATCCATATTGTTATTTAGATGGAGGAAATGTTGTGAAAATTAGTTTTGGAAATACCGATGCAACAATGGAAGATTGTCTATCGCATTATTTGAGTGGACTATAGGTTGAAAAATATTTGACATCTTGGACAATTAAAAATACATAAGTTACACTTTAGGAAAACAAAAGTATGTATAATGTTTATGAGAGAAAGAGATGGTTATAGAGATGGAAAATAAAGTGTATCGTGCAGCAATTTATTGTAGATTGTCAAAAGAAGATGGTGATAAAGCGGAAAGCAATAGTATAGGAAGCCAGAGGGATTATTGCGAGGCATATATTCAGAAGCACGAAGATATCACACTTGTGAGAGAGCCTATTGTAGATGATGGAGTAAGTGGAATTTCTTTTGAAAGGGCAGGGTTTAAGGTCTTAGAAGAGGAAATAAGAACAGGAAAAATAAATTGTGTTGTAGTTCGTGATTTATCGAGGTTTAGTAGAAACTATATTGATGCAGGTAGATATTTGGAAAAAATTTTCCCTAGTTTGGGAATACGATTTATTGCAATCAATGATCATTATGATAGTTTAACTAGTGATCCTCAGTCAGATGCATTTATGCTGCCATTTAAAAATTTGATAAATGACACTTACTGCAAAGATATTTCTGTTAAAATTCGTTCTAGTTTAGAGATTAAAAGAAAAAATGGGGAATATGTAGGTTCTTTTTGTCCATATGGTTATAAGAGAGATGAAAAGAGTCGTCATAAATTAGTGGTAGATGAAAATGTAAGTGAATACGTGCAACTAATATTTTCATTATTTAAGGATGGAATTAGTATTGGGAAAATTGCAGAAAAATTTACAAAAATGGGCATTGCTACACCTTTAGAATATAAAAGATCTATTGGAGTCAACTTTGAAACTGCATTTAAAAAGAGTGAGACATCTAAATGGGAATATAATACAGTGAAAAGAATTTTATGTAATGAAGTTTATATGGGGGTACTAATACAGGGAAAAAGAGGTACACCTAATTATAAAGTAAGAGTAATGAAGAATAAGGATGAATCGGAGTGGATTAAGGTGGAAAATGCTCACGAGTCCTTAGTATCTAAGGAAGATTTTCATGCTGTGCAAAACTTATTGCAACGAGATATGCGTTCTTTATTATCAAAAGATTCACAGAATATATTATCAGGTTTTCTATTTTGTGCAGATTGCGGAGCAACGATGATAAGAAAGTCTGTTTCATCAAATGGGAAAAAATATATTTATTATGTATGTTCCAACCACAAGAACAATAAAACGTGCAGTAGCCATACAATACCAGTAAATGATATTGAAGAAAAAGTTTTTACAGCAATTCATGATCAAGTGAAATTAGTAGCTCATTTGGAAAAAACAATTGCTATGATAGAAGAATTACCGTACAAAGAACGTAGGGTGTTTGATTATGAAAAGCAGATTAAAAACTTAGAATTAGAAATGGAACGTTACCAAAGGCTGAAACTACGATTATATGAAGATTATACGGATAAAATAATTTCTAAAAATGATTTTTTAGAATTTGGAAATACCTATACAAATATGATGGAAGAAAAAGAAAAAACGATTAAGTGTTTGAGAAATGAAATGGAACAAGCTATAGATTTAGGAATGGCAGCTAAAAATTGGGTGACACAATTTAATGAGGTTGAAAATAAATTTTCAACCTCAGCGTCTGTGATTTCACCCTTGCAAGCAAGTGAAATCACTGGACTTAAATATGAAAATATAAAAGGATTGAATAGAAGAGTGCTTATGGCACTTGTAGATAGAATTAAAATTTATGAAGACCATATGATAGAGATTGTATTTAAGTATATAGATGAGTATCAATATGTAATGGAATATGTTGCAAATTTTAATAAGGAAATTTCGTAAGTTTTAACATGGATGAATAGTTATAAAGTGAAAGACAAAGAGAAGGTGATGGTTGTTAATATATGGCAAGAAAAAGTAGAAAAATAGTGCAGGATATGCAGCTAGATGATTTAAAACATATAAAAAAAGTCTCTACAGCCATTTATGCAAGACTATCAGTTGAAAATAGTGGAAAAACAGATGCAAGTGATGTGATAAAAAATCAAATAGAATTATGTAAAAAATATGTGGAGGAAATACCAGAATTTGAATTAATAGATATTTATGCGGATAATGGTAAAACAGGTACAGTATTTGAACGACCAGAATTTAATCGACTTATGGATGATATTAGAAGTGGACGAATTCAATGTTTAGTAGTAAAAGATTTATCAAGATTTGGAAGAGACTATGTGGAAACAGGCACTTATATAGAAAGAATTTTTCCGATGATTGGTTTGCGGTTTATATCTATCAAGGAAAAGTATGATAGTTTAACAGCAAATGAAACGAATGGTGCATTAATGATTCCTTTGCAAAATATGATAAATGAATTGTATTCAAAGGATATTTCTAGAAAAGTTTCCACTGCATTAAAAACTAAAATAAATTCGGGTACTTATCGTGTCAAAAATTTATCGTATGGTTATATGTGGGATGAATCGAGGACTCATATAATTATAGATGAAGAGGCTGCAAAATATGTGCGAATGATTTTCCAGTGGAAATTAGAGGGCGTGGCAATTAATCAAATGAAGAGAAATCTGGAACTGTTAAATGCTCCCACTTGTGATAAAAGAAAATATAGTAATGGAGTAAAGAGTGGAACAAAACCAAAAGGTGGTAGATGGGCTTGGAGTAGTATATATGGTATTTTAACGAACCAATTTTATGTGGGAGATACTGTACACGGAAAATTTGTTCGTGCCTTATATAAAGGAGAGAAACAACATCGAATAAAAGATTCATCCCAATGGATTTGTGATGAAAATACACATCCTGCAATTATTTCAAGAGAAAAATTTCAACAGGTACAAGAAATAATATTAGAATCTAGTCGAACACGCACACAAACAATGGAAAATTCAAAAGAAGAACGTGAAAAAGTGTTTGATTTATTTCAGTATAAGATTTTTTGTAAAGATTGTGGAAGGCGGTTATATGTTAGACGATATAAAAAATACACAGATGAAAAAGAATGTTATGGCGGTTTTTATGTGTGTTCAACCTATAGTAAAAATTTATTGCCAAGTTGTACTCCTCATAGCATAAATCAAAGTACTGTAGAAGAAAGAGTGCTACAAGCAATACAAATGCAATTGAAAGTTGCACTAAATTATAAAAAATTAGATGCAAAAATGAAGCAAAGAAAAAAAGTGAATAGTATAAATGAGGAACGAAATATAAATATCTCAACTATACGACTTAAATTAAATGGAATGTCTAAAAAGAGGACAAAGTTATATGAGGATTTTGTAGAGGGCATTTTAACAAAAGATCAGTATAAAAATGAAAAGAAATGTCTTGATGAAGAATTTCACCAACTTGAAGTTCAATTGAAAGATTTGGAAAATAATATAAAAAATGATAAAGAAGCAGCATCTTCTAATGAGAAGTGGGAAAAAATAATAAAATCTATCAGTGGAACAAAAAAACTAACACAGAACATGGTAGATGAAATGGTTGAAAAGGTATTGGTATCTGAAGATGGGGAGATTGAAATTATCATGAAATATAGGGGATGGGAATAAAAATTATCATGAATATTGGAATTTATATACGACTATCTAATGCTGATGCAGAAACAGGTAGCATAAAAAAAGAAAGTGATAGTATTGGAAATCAGAGGATGTACATTCATCAATTTTTGAATGAACATAAAGTGTTGAAAGATTTTCCTAGAGTGGAATTCGTAGATGATGGATTTAGTGCAACCAATGGTAACAGACCACAATTTACTGAAATGATAGAAAAAGTTAGAAGGAAAGAAATACAAGTGATTTGTGTAAAGGATTTTTCGAGATTTTTTCGAGATTACATAGAAGCTGGAAATTATTTGGAGTGTGTATTTCCTTTCTTGGGTGTTAGATTCATAGCGATTAATGATAATTATGATAGTGATGATTATAAAGGCTCTACAGGCGGCTTAGAAATGGCGATTAGAAACATTATTTATGCATCTTATAGTAGAGATTTATCAATTAAAGTAAAAACTGCAAAAAGGATGATGGCGGAACAAGGAAAGTATATAGGAAAAATACCACCATTTGGTTATAAAAAAGATCCAGTTAATAAAAATAAGCTTCTAATAGATGAAGAGGCAGCAAAGATAGTAAGATTTATTTTTGAAAAAGCATTAGAGGGCAATAAGTGCAAGCAAATAGCACTTTATTTAAATAGAGAGAACATGATGACAAGAAGGCAATATTATAGGATGAAGAATCCTACTAGTGGAATGTTCGGAGGTAACGGTGGACAAGATACTTGGAGAAGTGAAGCAGTACAGAATATTATTAGGAACTATATGTATACAGGGGCTTTGGTAAGCCAAAGAAGAACACGAATTGCTGTAGGACAAAAGAAAACAAAACGTCAGCAGCCAATTATTGTGAAAGATGTATGCCAAGGGATTGTTACAAGAGATGAATATGAAAAGGCACAAGTAATTTTTAGAAAACAATCTAGAGATTCGATTAAGAATGAGTATTATATTTTAAAGGGACTCATTCATTGTGGTGAGTGTAAAAGGAAAATGGGAAGGCATAAAGTAGTAAGAAACGAAAATTATTATCAATGTAATTCCTATAAATTCAATGAAAATTTATCATGCTATCGGGACAAGTTTACAGAACCAGTAATAGAAACAATTATTTTTCATGCAATGGAACAATATATTATGTTATTGCAAAATGATTATGTAAATAAATTTGAAGAAAAATTAAATGGTCCAAAGGAAAAGCTAATAAATGGTAGAGAAGAAAGGAATCAGTTAGCAACAGTTCAACTTAAGTTAGAGCAAAATAGACAGGCTAAAATAAGAAGTTATGAAAAATATGTCAATGAAAGTATTATAAAAGAAATATACCAGAAGCAAGTTGCAAAAATAGATGAAGAACGCATCGGTTTGCTTCATGAAAGTGAAGAATTAGAAAAGATAAGCAATCATCAAAACAGTAAAAACAAGCAAGGTGAACAGGATATGAGAAATATAACGAACTTTTGTTTAACAGAAGAGAACTTTACCTATGAATTGGTACATGCAATGGTAAAAAATATTTATATTTATAGTGATGGAACATTAGAGATTGTATGGAAGTTTCGTAATGTATTTGATTTGTAAAGTGGTTTATTGTTACTTTTTAGTTACATTTCACGCCCACACAAATCACTCCGCTGATTTGTGTGGAGAGAACGATTACGAGAGTCAATTAGCATGCCCATTCCAGTTAGTGTACAGGTTACCTGTACACTAACTGGAATGGGCATGCGTCTGTTACTTTTTGCACACACACGTAGTGTGGGGGTAAAAAGTAAGAAAATAGTGATTGAGATAAAGTAGGGGAGTTGGTATAATAGGAGCAGAAATGGATATGTAAAAGAAAGTGGTGGTTATTAATATGAGCATTGCAAGTATTAAGCTTGAAAATTTTACAGTTTTTGAAAAGATTGAAATTGATTTTTCAAAAGGAATAAATGTCCTAATTGGAGAAAATGGAACTGGTAAGACTCACCTTTTAAAAGTTATTTGTGGTGATAAAGGTAAAGATGTAAAAATATCTGATTATTTTAAAGGTGAAACAGTTAGAAAAACACCAAAAATAGAAAGTGTTCTAAAGAATATTGGATTATTAGAAGGAACTGAAGAATTGACAATCGAGCAAGCTGAAATAATAAAGAGTTTGTTAGAGCAAAAAATTAATGAAAGTTCAACAGATGAAATAATTAAGTTTGAAGAGCAAATTCAGATTCAAAAAATAGATATTAAAGGTAAATTAGATAAATTTGTATTTATTCCAGCAAAAGAAATGCTTAGTCATTCAAAAGGTTTACTTCCTATGCTGAAGAAATACAGTAAAGACATGCCTTTTGATAAGTCATTGTTAGATATTATAGAAGTAGCACAGTATTGGAAAATAGACAGTGTTCCTGATATTGGAAAAGCAATTTTACCAAAATTAGAGACTATAATTGGCGGTAAAGTTATACTTGATAATGATGGAGAATTTTCAATTAAAAAAACAGATGGATATTTGATTAAGTTTTCAATGGAAGCTGAAGGAATTAAAAAAATAGCTGTTTTATGGCAACTTATTATGAATGAAAGCATAACAAAAGATAGTGTTTTATTTTGGGATGAACCAGAAGCAAATATTAATCCGAAACTGCTGAGAGATGTTGCAGAAATTTTATTAGAATTATCAAGAAATGGTGTACAGATATTTGTTGCATCGCATAATTATATATTTGCAAAATATATGGAAGTTCTAATGAAAGATAGTGATGATGTGATTTTTCACTCATTGTACAAAACTGATAATGGTGTAAAATGTGAAAGTAACAGAAATTTTAGAGAATTAAAACATAATTCGATTCTATCTTCGTTAGATATTCTTATTGAGCAAGTTTTTGATTTGGACTTAGGGGATTAGGATAATATTAGATTACCATTTATGTTGGAAAGTGAAAATCAGTTTAAAAGTAAGATGATGAGACTATGAAATGGAGCAATAATATGGAAATAAACTTAATTGTAATAGCTAAGGCTTATGATAAACTAGGATGTATTGCGTATAGATGTAAAACAGTAAATGAAGCACGCTGTTTATCAGGAACATTAGAAGCAATTCGTCAAGATGGGAGATTTTGATGAAAATTAATCATGTTGATATAAAAAACTTTCGAGGAATAGAAAAAGCAACGATAGAATTTCAAGAAGGTTTCAATTTGATAAAAGGAGAAAATGGTAAAGGAAAAACTTCTATTTTAGAAGCTATTTCTGTGGGATTAGGTGGATATATTGCAGGAATACACGATGTAAATACAAGACATTTTTCAAAGGAAGAAATAAGAAAAATAGTTGAGGTTGTTGGTGACGGATCGGCTACAGAAAGTTATCAAGTACCCACAGAAGTTAAGCTACATGTTACGTTTGATTCGGAAGAATATGAATGGGCATGTAGCAGAGCCGGCGTGAAAGCTTCAAGAACTACAATACAACCACGTACTATCTGTAAAAAGGCAGAAGAAATGTGTTTAGAACCATCATCAGAGTTTCCAGTATTAATTAATTTAGGGGCAGGTAGAGTGTGGTCGCAAAAACGAGACAAAACACAAAATATATTTGGAAAAAAATATTCACGTACAGTAGGTTATACAGATACCTTATTAGAAGCATCGAATACAAGATTATTGTTGAGCTGGTGTGTTAAAATGGAACAAGTCTCTTGGCAAAAAAATAAAAAAATTGCGGAATATGAAGCAGTTAAAATAGCAGTATCACAATTTATGTCATTCATAAATGGCGAAAAAAATATAGAGGTATTTTATGATAAACAATTAGAAGAAATGGTTTATTGTACTGAGAACAAATTATCATTAGTTCGAGATTTGAGTGCAGGTTATCAATCATTAGTTTGGATGGTTTTTGAGATAGCATATCGTATGGCAATATTAAATCCACATAAAAAAGAAGAAATTTTGAACAGTAGGGGAATTGTTCTTATTGATGAAATTGATATGCATTTACATCCTAAATGGCAATGGAAAATCGTGGATGCATTGAAAACAGTATTTCCTAATGTTCAATTTATTGCAACCACACATTCACCTATATTATTTGCTTCAGCGAAAGATGTATGGGTTATAGATATTGAAGAAGCAGAATATAGTTATAGCTATTCCCATTATGGTCTTGATGTCAATACATCCATGGAACAATAGTTAAGAATTGAGTGAAAATATAAGAATAGAGAGGGTGAGTTGTCTCTTACGAGCCAAAGTTGCCAGACTGAGAGAAATAGGTAGAATGTTTGTGGAGAAAGCAGTATACTATGGAGAGATAGACATATCATGGAAGATATGAGGTTATTTATATTAGTCGTAGGAGGAATAAGAATTGAAAACTTTTGAAAAAGCAAGGCTATTTATTTATCGTAATGCTCGCCCACTTGATTTAGCGAGATGGCAATATCATTTTGAAAACGGTAACAAAGAAGCTGTTCTAAACGCACTATCTTATTATCAAAACGAGGATGGTGGATTTGGTCACGCTTTAGAAGCAGATTCATGGAATCCTAATTCATCACCAATTCAAACTTGGTGTGCAACTGAAATATTAAATGAAATTGATTTTTCCGATAGTAATCATCCAATTATAAAGGGCGTTTTGCAATACCTTGAAAGTGGGCAAGATTTCAACGGACAATTTTGGTATAATGCTGTTAGAAGTAATAACGACTATCCTCATGCACCTTGGTGGCACACAGAAAGTGGCAGCACTTGCCATAATGATTATAACCCTACCGCCTGTCTTTCAGGATTTATTATTCGTTATTCAGAAAAAGACAGTGCTTTGTATAATATTGGTTGTAGAATCGCAAAAGAAGCTTTTGATGCTTATATCGCAAAAGATTTGTCAAACGATATGCATACAGGACTTTGTTATATAAGAATGATGGAGTATATTGAAGCTTCACAAGAAACTAATAATATTGATTTATCTGCATTAAGAAAAAAACTTAAATTGCAAGTTGAAAATAGTATTACCACAAATATCGCTGAATGGGAAACGTCATATATTTGCAAACCATCACAATTTTTTAATGATAAGAATAGCATTTTCTACGAAGACAATAAAATAATGGCAGAGTATGAGTGCGACTATATTGCCACAACTCAACTTGCAGATGGTTCTTGGGACATTCCTTGGGGTTGGAGTAATTACCCCGAACAATGGACAATAAGCAAAAACTGGTGGAAAAGTAATGGTGCTCTTGTTAATATGCTTTATTTGAAAGGAATGGAAAAGCTATAACTATTCATTGAAACTAATGAGCTTAGACTGTACCCTTTTAACATGGAAAAAATTAAAAAATGTTTTTGTGCTTAGTTGACACAAGCAGACTTACATAGAGATGCAGTTGGTGATCACACAAAACTAGTGACGGATATTAATGGAAAACCTACCGCACAATTTATGTTTTTTAATGGACTTAGTTATTTGAATCAAACAGGAGATATTGCAGAATTAGAAAATCTTTATATTGATACACAATTGGCATTTTCTTTTCAAATGCAGGTATTGGCAAATGAATATTATCCTGGACTTACTAGAAGAATTTACTTAAAGGGATATCGTTATAATATGCATGTAGCACCGAAAACTTTGTTGATCGAATTGGGAGCACAGACTAATACAGTGGAGGAAATCTGGAATGCTTTAGAGCCTTTGGCTCACATTTTGGCTATGGAGTTGGGAGATGTGAGGTAGAATAAAGTGTAGCTAGTGCAGTAAAAATATTAAAAAAATTTGTTATTGATTTATAAAAGTAACAACTTTTTAAGTGAAGAATTCAATAGTCAAAATAGTGATTGAGATAAAGAAGGGGAGTTGGTATAATAGAGGAAGAAATAGATATTTAAAAGAAAGTGATTTTATTATAAATGAAGAAAGATTAAGAGATGAAGAAGGTGATGTAATGGAGCGAACATATTTGGAAGTTAATCTACCAGATTTTTTGAAAGATAGCATTGATGAATTAGTTAAATGCAGAGAGCAAAACTTAACAATCAGAGAAGATTGTCATTATATGGATACACAAAGTTCTATAAATATTGCTTTTGTGGAAAATTTAATTGATGAAACACAGGCGAATTATTTAAGAGATAAATATCTGTATCAAAAGCTTCCTGTATACTATAAATAGGTCAAGAGATTGACAAAATAAAATACCTCAAGTAAATTTAGATTATTACTGACCAGCCAGTTGGTAAAATTCTAAAAAAACGAGAGGTATATACAA
>JAWXVD010000119.1:0-10263 GCA_044425705.1 Eubacteriales bacterium
GTTATTCAGTACAAGATACTATGACTGTCATACACATTTAGCTCAAGTTAACGAGGTAACTATTTATAAAAAAGCCCGTAAAATTAATGATTTAGGGCTTGACAATATAGGAAGGAGAGCTATGCTACTTACATACGGCTATGAAACTGTTTCAAAATCTTGGAATGTTTCTCAATCTGCTACTAACATATATATGCGTCTATACTTAATTGAAAGCGGTGAAGTTGTCTGCACTTATAAAGGTGTATCTTGTGTATTAAAACCAGGTTTCCTATATGCTTTTCCAACAACAGAATCTTATACTATAACACATAATCCAAATCACCCTTTATGCTGTGTCTATTTGCATATTGCTATAGCCCCCTATTCTTTATCACATTTAATAGAGATAGATATGCACAATGAAGAGATACTTTCTCACTTGTTATCCGCATTTACAGGTATTTGTAAACATAGAAAAAATGAAATTTATGGTACCTTACAACAAGAATTATCACACTGTATTTTCACTTGTCTTATCCAAAAAAACATCTTTCATCATATCGATGAAAGATTAGCAAAGAGTGTCAATTATCTTTTACAACATATGGATGAAAATATTCCTATCGAAGAATTAGCGCAAATCAGCGGATATCATCCCAAATATTATAACAAACTTTTTTCCAAACAAATGGGTGTCACTCCCCATCAGTTCGTGGTTCAATATCGTATGAAGCAAGCACTTTCTCTACTACAAGATGGTAATTCTATTGTAAGCACAGCACTTGCTATCGGTTATCTAGATGAGAAAAGCTTTTCTAGAATGTTTAAAAAAACATATGGTATTCTCCCGAAGCAAGTAAACAAAACTTACTTTTCTATATAGTGTTATTTCTAAAACGTGTAACGAATCATTCATAAGATTCTAATTATGATTTTATTGCACACAAATTTCATTATTTGAAAGCAAAAACTAATTCACCCCTTTGATCTGTTTTTTGTATATACTTTTGTCCATTATAACGAATCATAACTTCTTTATTGACCTCTCCTACAATAACAGCCTTTTCTAATTGATTATCTGCAATATAAATATCAACAGTAAATCCATTTACGGCTTTTAATCCTTTGATATGCCCTGTTTTCCATTCTTTTGGAATTGCTGGTAACAAATATAATATTCCATCATAGCTTTGGAACAACATTTCCGTTAAACAAGTACAAAGCCCTGTATTTCCATCTAATTCATATACATTACTATCTGCCCCTGCTGTAGGTGGATGAATGACAAATAAGTTGGTATCTGTAATTCTACGTATCATTTCAAGTACATGGAAATATGCTTGATCACCTTGCCATAATCTTGCATAATAACACATAATCATACTTCTAGCCCAACCCGTATCTTCCCATTTTTCATAAGGAGTCATTCTCGCTTCAATAGATTTCTCACATGCTTTTGCTAATCCTTCATTTTCTGGTGTAATGCAATGGAATGGATGTAATCCCATCAAATGAGTGGTGTGTCTATGATTGCGATCTGTTTCTACCAATTCTTCCATCCACTCTTTTAGTCTACCATCTGTTCCTATTTCTAACGGTGGCATATTGGCTTTTATAGCTTCTACTTGTTCTTTTAATGGTTCTTCTATTCCAAGTACCTTAATGGCTTCTAAATATGATGCAAACAAGGCATCTAGAATAACAATATCACAAGTAGGCATAACAGCTACTGATGCCTGTCCATCTTCCACATAATATGCATTTTCAGGAGAGTGTGACAATGGTGTTACCATATAACCTGTTACTGGATCTTTCACCATATAATCTGCAAAAAACTTACAGTTTTCTTTTAACATTGGATAGCAAAGGTTTTGCAAAAATTCCTGATCTAATGTATATAAGTAATGTTGCCACATATGACTGGTAATCCAAGCACCACCTGTCATGTGAAATCCCCAATAAACAGCTCTACCTGGTGCAGTAAATCCCCATGGATTACTTACTGTATGTGCAACAAAACCTTCACAATCATAACTTGTTTTTGCTGTGTG
This sequence comes from Eubacteriales bacterium, assembly GCA_044425705.1. GTDB lineage: Bacteria > Bacillota > Clostridia > Lachnospirales > Lachnospiraceae > JAWXVD01. The sequence continues at coordinate 2,034 of JAWXVD010000119.1, forward strand.
TTGACCACTAGGTAATAACATGTTATATACCCAATCAAATAATGGTTTTGTACATTCACTTAAATTAGTAATTTCTGCAGGCCAATAATTCATTTGTGTATTGATATCCAAATGCATATCGCAAGTCCAACCAATACGACATGCCACATTATCATTCCAAACCCCCTGTAAATGAGTTGGCAATGGAGAATTTTCTCTAGAACTTGAAATTAAAAGATATCTTGCATATTGATACATTGTGGTAATCAAGTTAAAATCTTGCATTTCTCCATTTTTTATTTGTTCTAATCTCTGATCTGTAGGTAACTGTGAATAATCAGCTCCCTCCAAATAAAAGTCCACACGTTCCAATAATTGTTTGAAATCTGCTTGATGTTTATCTAGCATATCTTGGAACTGGATGCCTTTCACATGTTTCATCGTATCAAGGCACAATTCTTCTGCATCACCACCTAAGAAGTCAGAATGAATAGCTATATAAATTGTGACGCAATCAGCATCCTTTACCATAGCTTTTCCATTTGCAAATTCTATTGTACCGCCTTCTAGTGCAAACTCCGCCATTTCGCAGTAAGATACACCACACACCTCTTTTGTGTGTACTGTTTCATATGCATTTCCATTTAAAACCAACATATTTTCTTGCTGTTTTACTTGATGTGGATTTTTCCCTCCATCAAAAGTACTAGTAAAGCTAATAGCACCTTTTTTGTCTGCACAAAATCTAATGGCAGTTATATCATCCACATTAGTTGCTATTACATTTCTTTGATAAGTAATACCTTCATATGTATAGGTTACTTCTGTCATCGCCTCTGCAAAACATAAACCTCTTTTATAATTTGTAACATTTTCTGTATTATGGTAAAAGTCAAAAGTAATATTACCTAATGGCAAATTTGTCCCATAATTTTCATAGGTTCCTGCTACATTTTTTGCAACTTCTGCTGCTTCTTTATAACTACGTTGTAACATTTTCTCTTTTACTTTCGGAAAATATTCCAACGCATTTGGATTATTGCATTCTTCTACTTTTCCTGAATAACAAGTGGACTCTGATAAATCAATTTTTTCAATAAGGTCGCCATAAACCATGGCTCCTAATCGTCCATTTCCTACAGGAAGTGCATCAAACCAACGTTTCCCACCTGTAGTATAAAAAATATCATATCTATTTTTCATATTTTTGTTCCCTTCACTTTCTCTCATCCTGCAACTTTACCTTTTAAGGAAAATTATCATGTGAAAATCTATAATTTTCACCCTTATTCTGCTACTTTCTCTCAATCTGGCAATTTTGCCCTTAGGTAAATTGCCATGCGAAAATCTATGATTTTCACATTACTTCCCTAGAAACACTATAAACTGCTTCGATGTTTTCAATTGGTACATCCCCTTCAAATCCTTGGCTTGCCATTAAAATATATCCACTACCTTTACCTAATGTTTGAATAAATTTTTCTGTTTCTGCTTTCACTTCTTCCACTGTTCCATATGGTAAAATTTGTTGGGTATCAATACCACCATGGAATGCAATTTTCTCTCCATAAAGTTCTGCCAATGTTTCCACTTCCAAACCTGCAACTTTTTGAATTGGTTCTAAAGCATCCACCCCACAGGCGATCAATTCTGGAATGATCGGTCCTACAGCACCACATGAGTGTTGTTGGAAAAATGCACCATATTGATGTGCTAATTCCACTAATTTCTTTGTATTCTCTTGATAAAACTCTCTCCACATATCCATGCTGAATAAAAGAGAAATTTGTGTCCCATAATCATCGTGTGTTCTTAATACATCAATTTTACCTTTTCCTGCTTCAAAAATGCGTTTATAGTATTCTAATTCAAAATTACTAATCTCTTCTAATCCGTCCATGGTTTCTACCCCATTTAATGGAAAATAACTTGTTGTAGCATATATATCTAATCCTGTATCATGAAATGTTTCTTCATATCCCCAAAATGATGTATGCACTCTTTTACCTTCATCATTGATATAACGTTTTAATTCTGGTCCTACATATTTTGGTCCTGCATAAACAATATCAATCTCAAATTTATCTAATAATTGTTGGTGCTCTGTAAATCCATAATGCTTCATCAATTTTTCTTTTACGTTTCCAACCGCTTCAAATGCAGCTGGTACACGGTCTACTGGTTGATGCATATAAGCTGCTCTTACTCTCTCTTTTGATGTCATATTTATAACCCTACCTCTCTCTTAATCCAACAAACTTGGCTTCTAGATGCAATCTACCAACTCTGTCTTCTAATCATTATTTATCGTATTAAATTTTTCGTATAACAATAGTGAAATAATTATTATATTTCAAAACCACATGGTAACATGCAAGAAATAGTTACAATGGTTGTCCCTAGCATTTCACGATACTATAACAACCATTATAACTATTACCTTATGCTTCCTACATTATTATTTGCTTAATTCATCACATCTCTTGCGATAATAAACATAATTTTCGTAATTTGCTTCTTCTGGTACTCCATGATCACAAGTTGGAATATATCCTCCTTTTTCTTTCATGACTGGTAAAATACCATCTAAATACTCTTTTAATTCTTCTCTAGAAGCAGAATACATTCTCTTGTCAATTCCACCAGACATAATAATATCAGGATGTAGTTCTCTTATTTTTACTACATCGCTACCACTGGCTACTTCAAATGGACTAAATACATCAAATCCTATTGATTGATATAAACCAATAACTGGTTCTACAAAACCATCTGTATCCAAGTGGAAATGAAGTTTTCTTGTTGGATCAAGTTGTCTAGCTTTTGCATTTTCATATAGTTTTTTATAATATGGGAATAAAAATTCCTCAATCATAGCAGGTGAGATCAATGGTCCTTGATTATATGTAATATCTTCTCCAATAAACAATTCATCTAAGGTAAAGAATTGCTGATGATAAGCTGTGATTCTATCTGCTAAATTAAACCAAGTTTGCATACATGCATGAATTAAGTCAGGATCATCATAAACCATGTATAATAATTCTTCTGGGCCGATTAAACTTCTTAAATACATATATCCACCACTGTATCTTTGTACCATCATACATCCACTTTTATATGCTTCCATGGCTTCTGGTAATTTCTTTTCCAAATCAATATAACGTTGTTCTGTGTCTGGGTTTAATCTCCACTCACATTTTTCTTTCCATGATTCCATATCGTGTACTGGATGACCAACATACTCTGGCATATAACCACTGCGACTTCTTTTATATACTAATACTTCACGACCATACTGATCTTGTACAATTTCCTTATCTTCTCCTCTATCCTCTAGATGTTTGTCTTCAAACATAGGATAAAACTCAGATGCTTCCCAATTAGCACCATTCAAATAATATTGTCCATCATGTTCTAAGAAAAATCTTTCTTGTAAATATTCGTCATATACCCAAGGATCATGTTCTCCTTCTATTTTACCTTGTTCTTTCCAAGCATCAAGGCTATAATAACCAAACTCCGTGTTAATCAATCCTAAATTTGGTGTCATTTCATAAGTAGCTCTTCTTTTTTTCGCTGCCGCTTCCATGACTGGGTTTGGTTTCATATTGTCAAAAATACTCATATCCATAATCTTTTCCTCACTATTATTCATCTATATTTACAGTTCAAATGTAACTTGTAATAATTAGTTCATTTACATGTATTTATTTTGCAGTTATTTTTTATTTCTTCGTGATTAGTAGCAATCCCTTGTTTCTTCTCTTGTAATTTGAACAGCTTTTTTCACTTTTTCAATATTACCATGTAATTTATAAATGTCTCTAAATATAAATTCTGCTTTACAATTATTTATCAATTTTGCAGTCGTTCTAATATACTCTCTAAATCCTACTTCATCAAAATTAGCTTCTATCCCAATAAAGTTAGGTGATGGTTTTCTTGAATAAATCGTTTTACTTCCTGCTAATTGTTCTGCCATCATTTCTTCATTACACCATGGTGAAATAGAAACTTTTCTAAGATTCTCAATCTTTTCAACGCCCTCTTTCCAAAAATCACTTACTGGTTCACAGCATCCATAATATAATAATCCAAATTCTTTTGATAATTTTAAAATATATGGAAGAATAAATTCTTGGAAGGCTGCTGGTGATATTCCTACTGATTCTTGTGAATTAATATGTCCCCAAGTATCAATACTTTTTACAGCATCTCCTTCAGCTACATTTCCTATTTCATTATTAAAACAATAACTTCCACTTCCCATATAATCATTTCTATTATTTACTTGCATGATTCCCATTTCTTCTTGGAAACGTAATAAACGAATACTATCATCTGTTACAAATTCCATTAATCTATGAAATTCATCTGGCTCTGTAAGCATAGAACAAAACATGTTTTCTGTTCCCATTAAATCAACAACATTATGAGTCAATGACATACCCCATTGATTGGTTGCATTAATTAATCTTACAGGTAGAATATCACCAATAATTTCTTCGATCATTTCCTTTTTGTGTTTTAATCCAACTTCATCATATTCAAATATAGATGGACTTAATTTTTCAAAATCTTCTTCGATTTCTTCTATTTCTGGAACAACATGAAATCCCAAGCCGTCAGCAGCATAAATTACTTTTGGCTCTAAACCATATTTTTTATACTTTAATTCATAATTTAATTTATAATAGGAAGTAACCACTTTATCATCATCCAATAAATCTACAATTACAATATTTTTATATAATTCTTCTTCTATTTCTCTTGCTAAAGAACTTTCACATTGTAAAGTAGGACAAATCTCATCCCAAAATGTGATATCTTCCATAATAACCATGGGACGTGTTCCCTTTAATTCATTATGTTGAAACCATAAATTTTCTCTTTCCTTCATAATTGGAAGTTGTGATAATTCTAATTGTTTTTTTGCTAATTCTCTTAAATGTTCTCTTTCTTTTACAGACACAATATTGTTTAATTCCATTTTAATAATCATCCCCTCTTAAATCTTATTGGTATTACTATATGTTGTACAAATACCCGTATTACTATTTCGACCAATAGAAATATCTAATCAGTCAAAATATGATTTCATCCTCATAATATACGAAACTATTCCCGATGGAAAGACACCCGAGAACACTTGACACAATTTTATTATCTTTATACTTTATTGATATGCATCTCTTTCTTCTATTATCGTTGCATAAAAAAAGCATCTAAAATACAAATTCCTTGTATTTTAGATACCTCTATTAATTTTATAACTATTTCTGATAAAATGCAATTTTATCTCGATGTTATTAAACATCAAATTTTACTTAACTTCTGATTAATCCATTGAGTAAGGCATTAATGCAACGTGTCTAGCTCTCTTAATTGCTGATGTAAGAGCTCTTTGATGTTTTGCACAGTTTCCTGTAATTCTTCTAGGAAGAATTTTTCCTCTTTCAGAAATGTATCTTTTTAATTTATTTGTATCTTTGTAATCAATCACATTATCTTTTCCACAAAATACGCAAACTTTTTTTCTTCTACGCATTCCGCCTTTTCTCTTCATTGGAGAATCAGATCTATCTGTTCTATTAAAAGCCATGTCTATTGCCTCCTGTCCATATTTTATATATGAATTCTATTATTTATGATTCATAAGTTACTAATTAAATGGTAATTCTTCATCAATACCATCAGGTATATTCATAAACCCATCACCTGCTGGAGCAGGGGCTGGTCTATTGTTTGTATAACTACTACTTTCTGTGCTAGAACTTGCTTTGCTTTCTGCAAATTCAATCTCTTCTGCAACAATATCAGTAGTATATACTTTTACACCTTCTCTATTTGTATAACTTCCTGTTTGAATTCTTCCGGTCAATACAACTTTCGTGCCTTTGTGGATATATTTTTCCACAAATTCACCTTGTCTGCCAAATGCTACACAATTAATAAAATCTGCTGTTTGTCCTTCTGCATTATTGCGATTAAATCTTCTATCTACTGCTAAAGAAAATCTTGCAACAGCAGTTGCACTTTCGCCCTGTGAATATCTCACTTCTGGATCTCTTGTTAATCTTCCCATAAGAATTACTTTATTCATATTATACTCGCTTTCTACTATGCTTCGTCTTTAACGCACAAGTATCTAACAACGTTGTCCATAATTCGAATACGATCTTCGATTTCAGCTGGAACTGTACTGTCTGCATCGAATTTGATAAAGTAGTAAAACGCTTCTTTCATTTTTTGAATTTCGTAAGCTAATCTTTTCTTACCCCATTCATCAACGTTAGTAATTTGTCCACCGAATCTTTCAACTAGAGCTGTCACTTTTTCAAATGTTGCTACTCTTTCTTCATCTTCGATTTTTGCGCTAATAACTACACATAATTCATATTTGTTCATGCTGTGTTACCTCCTTTTGGTCTCTGGCCCCATTCAAATGGAGCAAGGAATTTTATATATCACGAGATAAAATTATAGCACAGTTTTCCATCATTAGCAAGGCTTTTACGCAGTTTTTCGGTATTTTTTTGCTATAAATCTTTACTTTTTACGGCTGTTTCATAAAAAGTAGCTTCGTAGGCTTATATTCCTTATTTGTTAACTTGAATACTTACAATATTTTTCTCTATCTGTTTACGAGGTATCATAACCTGATGATTACATCCCAAACATTTTATACGAAAATCAGCACCAATACGCAATACTTCCCATTCTTTGCTACCGCAAGGGTGTTGCTTTTTTAATTTCACTATATTTCCTACTTGGATATCCATTTTAATTACCATCACTTTCTCTCAGTCTGGCAACTTGTAGCTCTTTCATTTATGAAAGAGGTTTCTCGTAAGAGACAAATTGCCGGTTGAAAAATTTTATTTTTCAACCTACATCCCCTTCTTAAATTCTCTGGTAAAAATATTATTTTTAAACTTACTATACATTTTTCATGCAAAACAATATAATACAAAAAATTATCAGAAATTTTTATTCTATAATGCATCAAAGACTTTTCCTATTTGATCATATATCTCTAGGTTTGCTCTTGTTTCTTTTACAGTCCTATCTTTATTAATTAATATTAATTTATTTCCATTATAATAATCAATTAAACTTGCTGCTGGATATACCGCTAATGATGTCCCACCTATTATCAAAGCATCAGCATTAGCAATGACGTCAATTGCATTTTTTAAGGTTCTTTGGTTTAGTCCCTCTTCATAAAGTACGACATCTGGTTTAATAATACCACCACATTGGCATCTAGGAACACTTTCGCTTTGTAAAATATATTCTGCATCATATAGTTTTCGGCAAGACTGACAATAATTCCTGTGAACTGATCCGTGCAACTCCAATACATTTTCACTACCTGCTTTTTGATGTAATCCATCTATATTCTGCGTAATAACAGCTTTTATCTTACCCAACTTCTCCAATTCAGCAAGTTTTATATGTGCCTGATTAGGAAGCACATCAAGACAAATCATCTTTTTTTTATAAAATTCAAAAAATTCAGAAGTATGTCTTTTATAAAAAGTGTGACTCAACATTGTTTCTGGCGGATATTTATAAGTTTGATTATAGAGACCATCTACGCTCCGAAAATCTGGAATACCACTTTCAGTAGATACACCAGCTCCACCAAAAAAAACGATATTATCACTATTTTCAATTAAATTCTTCAATCGTTCAACATTATTCATAGGAATATCCCCCTGTAATTTTTATCATATGGAAATTTGTTATCTACATTTAGAATACTAACAAATCTCGAATAAGTAAACAATTTTATTTTGTTACATAACAAAAACCATGAAAACTGTAAGTTTTCATGGTTTTAAGAGGCGCCAACCAGATTTGAACTGGTGATAGAGGTGTTGCAGACCTTTGCCTTACCACTTGGCTATGGCGCCGTATCCACATATTATTATAACAAAACGACAATTTCGCGTCAAGCTAAATTATCGAATTAAATAACATGTATAATGACCGTTACTGTTCAAACAGTCCTAAGCATTTACTGCGCAGGACGCAAGAAAATGATTTAATTCACAAAAATCCCATTGCCGTAGGCAATTTTTAATGGATTTTTGTATAGTTACAGTTCACATGTGAACTGTAACTAATGACCCCGACGGGAATCGAACCCGTGTTACCGCCGTGAAAGGGCGATGTCTTGACCGCTTGACCACGGGGCCATATGAGATAGTCTCTCGACTTCTTCTGATGTTTCCATCTTTTT
>JAWXVD010000120.1:0-10262 GCA_044425705.1 Eubacteriales bacterium
CTGCACTCATGTGGATTATTTGTATGATAATAGGTGGAGTTATGCAAATGATTAGCCCAATTACAAATGTTTTCTATCCAACAGTCGTTTCTGTCGTAAATGGAATCGTAATGATGCTTTGGAAGGGAAAATATTATGTTATCTAAAAGAAATGGTCTTTTTCAAGACTTTATAAAACTTATCGATCCATATAAGAGCAAATATGTAAAATCAGTCATCCTATCGCTTATAAGTGTAACCGGAGGTTTTGTAACTTACATTATAGCCGCACACATAATAATTGAATTGTTAAATGGAAATTCCGACCCTCTTTTCTATATTAAACTATGTGGAGTTACCGCCATTTGTTTTGTGATAAAGTGTGTTTTCTCAGCTTTATCTACAAGTGCATCTCATGAAGCAACATTTTGTGTTATGAGTGAAGTGAGAAGGCTTTTGTGCGAAAAATTTTCAAAGCTACCTATGGGGTATGTATTGGAAACACCATCGGGCAAATTAAAAAGCAAGGTTGTGGAAAGGGTCGAACAATTAGAAATACCTTTATCTCACGCAATACCTGAAATGACAGCTAACATTTTATTACCGTTAGGTATAGCAGTTTATCTGTTTATCCTTGATTGGCGAATTGCAATTTCGGTATTGGTTGTGTTTGCAGCTACCTTGTTATGCTATATGTTTATGATGAAAACATATCCTAAACATTACGGAGAAGTGATACTTGCAGGCAAGCATATGAACGCAACAACAGTTGAATATATAAACGGAATAAAGGTGATTAAAACTTTTGCTCAAGAATCAAACTCATACGACAAATTTGAAAATGCTGTGAATGATAATACAAGTAGTATTTTAAGATGGATGAAATCTACGCAAATTTATTCTTCTGTGATGATGAATCTATTGCCAAGTGTCCTGCTGACGGTTCTTCCAGTTGGACTATTAACATTTATAACAGGTGGTATTTCTATACCCGAATTTGTGATTTGCATTTTGCTTTCTCTCGCAATGACCGAACCGCTTGCAGCAGCTGTATTTTTAACTGATGAAATGGCAAAAATCGGTACAGTAACCAGAGAAATTTGGGAGGTTTTAGATAAAGAAGAAATGATTCGTCCAACAGACGAAAAAGTTATCGAACACTACAATATTTCGCTTGAAAATGTAAGCTTTGCTTATGAGGAAACAACGGTTTTAAACAAAATAAATCTTGAAGCAAAAGAGGGGCAACTTACAGCCTTAGTAGGCTCATCGGGTGGTGGAAAATCTACTGCAATAAAACTAGCTTCAAGATTTTGGGATATACAGTGGAAAAATCACACTTGGTGGTGAAGATATATCAAAAATTGATCCTGAAACACTACTCAAAAGCTATTCGATTGTATTTCAAGATGCAATATTATCTAATAACACTGTAATGGAAAATATCCGTATCAGTAAAAAGGATACAACAGATGACGAAGTTATTCAAGTTGGCAAAGAAGAAAAATGTCATAATTTTGTATCTGCACTGCCAAATGGTTATGAAACTTTAATTGGTGAAAATGGGTCATTGCTTTCTGGTGGAGAAAGGCAGAGAATATCTATAGTGGTCTACTGTTCCAGAACAGTGGCTCATTTTGACCAGTCCCGTGGTTCAACCACTAGGATATTACTCAGCTTAAAGACGGAAAAGTCACTAATGATGGAACTTATGCTGAAATGATGAAAAATAACACTGATTATCAAAAGATGGTAAATTTACAAAGTGAAAGCATGAACTGGTCTTTAAAGTAAGAAGTTTGAGAGGATAAAGAAAGAAGACGGCTAACCGAAGTAAAAGTTAGCTGTCTTATATTTCTTGTGCATAGCGTTAATTACACTTATTTCTTTCTTACAATTCCCCTATATTCATTGGGTAATATCCCTGTGTTTTTACGGAAAAGTTCTGCAAATCGGCTTGAAGTAGAATATCCAACAGTTTGAGCAATTTGCCCTATTGTCAAATCGGTTTTAGTTAGCAAGTGTTCAGCTTGGCTCATACGGCGATTTTGTATATATTCTGTTATGGTGCAGTTATGATATTGTTTGAACGATGTTTTTAATTTGGTCGACCCCATACAAGCAATCTTTGATAATCTATCAAGTGGAATGTCATATGCGTAATGGTCATTAATATATGCAGTTATAGTTTGTAAAGCGTCTGTATCTTGATTAGTTAAATACTTTCCACTTATTTTTACTAGAGCTTGTTGTTTTTGAACAACAAGCGATACAGCTTCAGCAACTTTAGATTCGTAAAATAAATTAGCTGCTATACCTTCGCCACGATAGTTTTTGATTTGATAAAGCAGTCTTGCCATTTCGGGAAATGCTGTAGTTTGGTCTATCTGCCTAAAAGTAGAAATGACATCCACATACATATCGGGATACTGCTTTTTTAAATACCCCTCATAGTATGATGGCATAATTTCAATACCTATGCTACGAATAGGTATTTTCTTATGGATAATCGCTTTGTAAACACCATAATCACCTATAAATGTTTTTATGCACCCAGCAGTTAAGCGATGATAAGGATTTAGTTCTTCTCCTGAAATTGACTCATATTGTGTTATGCTAAGGCTTCCTGGTAATTCAAACTCAAGGAAAAAATCATCATGAAAGAAAAAATCATGAATTTTAATATCAAACAAATCTTTTTGTCCATAAATCCAATAATAACCACCACCAACTTTAGATGATAGTTTAAAACAAGTACCTGCTGCATTAAACGGATGAACTCCGTCTGCTTTTATAAAATTATTTTTTTCTAAAAGAACTTCATAGTTGTCTGCTATAGTATTACTCATATGTACACACCCTTTTTGAAATGATTAGACGAAATAATGAAACAAAAAGTCGTTTATTACTGAAATAATTGATTTTAATAAAATAATAAATTACAATAATAAAGTTAGATGATACCAACTAAAATTATAACACAATATGGCAATCTAGTCAATGATGGCAAGATGTCAAAACAAGGAGGAAGTTTTTATGAGCAATCAATCAAACACAAGACAAAAGGGGTTATCAGTTAAGGATCTAGTGACTATCGGTATTTTTTCTGCATTGTTTTTTATATTCACAATGATTGGAGGGGCATTTTTTGCAGTAAATCCAGTTTTGACTTTTTATATGCCACTCGGAAGCGCATTGTTAGCAGCCCCGATATATTTACTGCTTATTGCAAAAGTACATAAGCGATTTTGCATATTAATTCTCGGTGTAATTATGGCAATTATTTGGTTTGTAACAGGTATGCACTGGGCGTACTCTTTGAGTACAATCATAATGGCAATTGTTTCAGAAATTGTGGCAAGTATTGGACAATATAAAAGTAAACTTTTTAACTCGTTATCATATATGACTATGGCTCTTGGAAGTACAGGAAGTTACATTGCGTTCTTCATAAATCCGAATGCATGGGCAACCACCATGATTGGAAATGGTACTGAACAATCATACATTGACACGATGATGACATCGGCACACTCTTGGGTACTAGTTGTAATGATCGTAGGTACTTTGGTTGTTGCTGGTATAAGCGCTTTAGTAGGTAACCGAATGCTTAAAAAACAATTTGAAAAAGCGGGTATCATTTAATGGATAATCAAATAAAACAAAAAGCAATTTGGCTTGACCCACGCACCAAAATTTTATTACTGTTGCTTTGTGTTTTTTCGGCTATGATTGCTCCAAATCTTTGGTACGAACTGGGGCTGGTTATAATGATAGGGATTTTGAGCATTTGTTTTGGAAAATGGAAGTATTCATTTTTTAGCATAGCTTTTTATGTTTTGACTTTTATATTGACTGTGTGGATTATGAATAGTCTTACAGGAGCATTAAGAACATCATTTGTAGCTTTTCTTGGCTTATTCCACAAGGTTTATCCTTGTGGAATGTTGTCGGGATTAGTTATATCCACTACTAAAGTAAATGAGTTTCTCTCAGCCATGAATAAAATTCACGTGCCAAAAAAAATAGTTATACCATTTGCTGTTATGCTCAGATATATCCCTACTATTCGAGAAGATTGGCATTACATAAAGGATGCTATGAAAATGCGAGATGTATCTCCGTCCATTAAAAGTGTTATCACAAAGCCTTTAATGACTATTGAGTGCATTTATGTTCCGCTTCTAATGGCAGCTTCAAAAGCAGCAGATGAACTTTCTATCGCTTCCGTTACACGAGGTATTGAAAACCCGAAACATCGTACTTGTTTAGTGCAGATAAAATTTAATATATTTGATGGCATTACAAGCGCTTTGTTTTTCGCTTATCTAGTTTTAGGATTATACTTAAAGGGGGTGCTCGGTTAGATGGTTGAAATAAATAATGTAACATTTACTTACACAGGACAGGAACAAGATGGATTATGTGGTATAAACTTGAAGATTTCGGACGGCGAATGTGTGTTATTGTGTGGCAAAAGTGGATGCGGAAAAACAACGATTACTCGTCTTATTAACGGATTAATTCCTCATTTTTTTGACGGCGAATTACAAGGAGAGGTTTTTGTCGACGGAAAAGATATAAATCAGTTGCCTATGTATGAAATTGCAAGTAAGGTAGGCTCTGTTTTTCAAAATCCACGAACTCAATTTTTTAATGTAGATACAGATAGTGAAATTTCTTTTGGAATTGAAAATGAAGCAATCCCACCTAAAGAATTATCTGAACGAGTGGAACAAACTACAAGCGAACTCGATATCAAGAATCTAAGAGATAGAAATATTTTTGAACTATCGGGTGGTGAAAAGCAAAAGATTGCATTTGCATCTGTTTATGCAATGAACCCAGATATTTATTTATTAGATGAACCATCATCTAATTTAGATGCAAACTCAATAAATGAGCTTAAAAACCATTTGGCTCTAGTGAAAAAGCAAGGTAAAACAGTTGTAATAGCAGAACATAGGCTTTATTATCTTATGGATATTGTTGATCGCATTATTTACATGGATCAAGGACAAATAATAAAAATTTATAATAGAGAAGAATTTCAGACTCTATCTAACGAGGAAAGAAAACAAATGGGACTTCGAGCAATTTCATTACATGATGAAAAACCTCTTGCCGCTATTCCACCTTCCCTTACAACAGCCTTAAAAATTAAAGATGCTTCGTTTTTTCATAAAAAGAAGAGCATCTTGACGAATATAAACATAGAAGTAATGCAAGGAGAGATAATCGCAATTGTAGGTGATAACGGAGCAGGAAAAACAACTTTTTCTCGTGCATTGTGTGGATTACATAAGAATTGTGCTGGAGATTTTCTTTTATACGAAAAACCTGTCAATCACAAACAAAGATTAAATCATTCTTACTTAGTTATGCAAGATGTAAACTATGAACTTTTTGCTGAAAGTGTTGAAAAAGAAGTAACCTTTGGCATTAAAAATCCTAATTTTGAAATTGCTGAAAATACTATGAAAAAGCTAAATTTGATTTCATTTAGGAACAGGCACCCAAATACTTTGTCAGGTGGTCAAAAACAGCGCGTAGCAGTGGCTGTCAGCATGGCATGCAACAAAGAAATTTTAGTGTTCGATGAGCCTACTAGTGGACTTGATTACAACAGTATGTTAAGTGTTGCAGGATTGATTGACGAACTTGCAAGCCTTAGAAAAATAATATTTATTGTAACTCATGATTATGAATTCGTTTGTAACACTTGTACCCGTATTTTACATTTTCAAGAGGGTGAAATCCTAGATGATTTAATTATTAATTCAGAAAATAAAGATAGAATAAACAAATTGTTTTTTTAGTGTAAAAAAATACTTTATTAAAACAATATGCAACTGCAATAATCTTAAACAAAGGAGAAATTTATGAGGATTTTTTGTATATTGATAGGAGTTCTAGTGCTTTTGAGCTTTTTCGTAGCATTAGGTATGTATTGTTTTCAATTTAAGAAACGAATCGAAAATATTGAATGTAACTTCGAGGAAATTAACATTTACAAAAAAAGTGTTTTATTTAAATCGGGCAAATATAATTTGTCGGGTTGTTTTTATGCAAAAAATTTTAATTCTATGATTGACAATAAAGCGACCATATTAATTGTACATGGATATGGAGTAACTCATCAAAATTATATGAAAGAAATTTATGAATTGGTACAAAGAGATTATTGTGTGTTCGCATATGATATGACAGGTTGTGGTAATAGTGAAGGTAAGAGCTTGAAGGGCTTTTCACAATTTATAAAAGATGCTCGGTCGTCAATTGAGTATTTAACAAGTATTAATAAAAAAAATATAATAATATTAGGTCATAGCACTGGTGGATTTGCAGTAGCAGCTTTATTAGAAAATGAACGAGACAACATAGAAAAGGCTATCATAATTTCTGCATTTGATTCCCCCGGCGAATATATAAGGATGTATACTTATAAATATTTTAATTTTGCATCGTATTTATTGAAGTTTTGGGTAAAGGTTTTTGAATTTTTTCAATTTGGAAGATGTTCGTTTTTGAAAGGATTTAATAGTATTAATAATTTTCAAAAGCCTGTTTTAATTATACAGGGGGAATACGACTTGGAGGTGAAATTCAATATGTCTCTTTATGCTTTGAAAGATAGATATACCAATAAAAACATTAAATTTGAATTAGTAGAAGGCACTGACCATAATCCTACCATAATAAAAACTGAACGCGTTGTAGCAATCAATAGTAAGGTGTTTGATTTTATAGATGAGTTCATTGGCATAAAAAATATTCAGAATAACTAAAAAAATAAGGAGGTTTCACACAATGCAAAAAAAACGCAGTACATTTTCATATTTATTTGAATGGGCAAGCCCTCATAAAAACGGATATATTTTGTCCGTCCTTTGTGCGATACTTGGTGTTGCACTCGGTATGCTCCCTTATTATGCAATTTCAAGGATTGTAACATTGCTATTTGAGAGCAATAAAATCATGTCTGAATATAGTACGTGGCTTATTCTAATTGCAGGAGGATTTTTAGGACAGATTGTTTTTCACAATATTTCTACATACACATCACATAAAATGACTTTCACAGTTATCGCAGAGGTAAGACAAAAGATGTGCGATAAACTTTTAAAAGTGCCTATGGGAAATATTCTTCGTAGAAATAGTGGCGAAATGAAAAACTTAATCGTGGAAAAGGTTGATAGTATAGAGCCTACCCTCGCTCACCTTGTGCCAGAAATGACATCAAAGCTATCAGTTCCTATCGTGATTTGGTTATATATCATGACGATAGACTGGAAAATCGGTCTTTTTTCTTTGATTTCAATTCCTATTGGACTCGGAGCATATATGTGTATGATGATAAACTATACAAAAGGGTTTACAAGGTATACAAAAGCGAATAAAACCTTAAATTCTGTGGCAGTTGAGTATATTAACGGAATTGAAGTTATAAAGGCTTTTAACAATTCGGCTAAATCGTATAAAAAATTCACCGATGCAGCTTATGAGTCGGCACACTCAGCGATTGACTGGATGAAGTCTAATCAACTTTTCTTTGCAATGGGAATGACGATACTCCCTGCTACCCTCATATCAGTACTCCCTGCTTGTGTATATTACTTTTTAGGAGGTAGTATTGTTATAGGTGACTTTGTAACCATTATTGTACTATCGCTTGCAATGACACCTCCACTCATTGGAGCAATGAGTATGAGTGATGATATAGCCAAAATTACTACCATTGTAGGCGATATTACAAGTGTTTTAGATGAGGAAGAGCTAATCAGACCAAGCAAACCTACAGACATTAAAGACTTCGATATTGAACTGAAAGATATATCATTTGGTTATGGCGAAAAAGAAATACTTCACAATGTTAATTTATCATTTAATGCAAATGAAGTTACTGCACTTGTCGGTCCATCAGGTAGTGGTAAATCCACAATCACAAAGTTAATCGCATCTATGTGGGAAACGAAAAAAGGAACAATCAAAATCGGTGGTGTGGATATTAAAGATATACCTTTAGAGCAGTTAAACAGTATGATTGCCTATGTATCACAAGACAATTTTCTTTTTGATGAGAGTATTTTAGAAAACATCAGAAAAGGTAATTTAAAGGCTACTGACGATGAAGTAATCTCTATGGCAAAAGCCAGTGGGTGTCATGATTTTATTATAAATTTATCAAATGGGTATGACACCATTGTAGGAGGTGCGGGCGGTCATTTGTCGGGCGGTGAAAGGCAACGAATAGCCATTGCAAGAGCCATGCTTAAAGATGCCCCTATCGTTATCTTAGATGAAGCCACAGCTTACACAGACCCAGAAAACGAAGCTGTAATACAAGATGCCGTTTCAAAACTTGTGCTTGGAAAAACATTGATTATCGTTGCTCATAGACTTTCGACAATTACTGATTCTGATAAAATTATTGTAGTACAAAACGGAAATATCAATGAAGTAGGTACACATACAGAGTTAATATCAAACGGTGGCCTATACAAGGAATTATTTGATGCACATATCGGTGCAAAAGATGCAAAGGAGGTAATGTAAATGCTAAGTTTACTCACAAAAATCATTGCCTTTTCACAGGAACAACGTAAAAACTTGTTTTTAGGTATTTTCTTAGGCTTTTTCAAGGCTCTTTTCGGTATGGCTCATGTAATTGCCATTGCCTTTGTTATGAAAAACATAACCGATGGAACGGTAACTTCTGCTCTCGTTTGGCAATCTTTTGGAATTATTGCTTTTGGAGTTATAGGTACAATTATTTTTAACTATTTCTCAACAATGAAACTAACCAATGCAGGATATTTTATGGCAGCCAATTCAAGAATTAAAATAGGCGATCATTTAAAAATGATGTCAATGGGATATTTTAATTCTAATAATTTAGGAAAAATAACAAGTGTTGCAACCAACTCAGCAGAGGTTATCAATGATATGCTTACTCGCTCGGTAATGTTACTTGCACAAGGCATATTTATGTCCACGATTGTTGCACTCTCTATGTTTTACCTTGACTATCGTATGGGTTTAATGTGCTTGCTTGGTATTGCTATATATTTCATGATTACAGCATATCAGCAGAAAAAGGCAAAATCTGTATCAGAACAAACAATTTCAGCTACGCAAAAATTAGTAAATAACATACTCGAATATGTACAAGGAATAAGTGTTGTTAAGTCATACAACTTAGTCGGAGAAGCAAATACAAAAGTTAAAAATAGTATTAATGAAGCGAATACTACTCTTTTCAATATGGAAAAAACATTCATGCCAATAGTTGCATTTCAGTCTTTTATATTTAAAGCAGTTTCATTTTTAATGATTAGCTTATCTATTGTATTTTACATAAATGGGAGTATGGAGCTATTTACAGCAGTCATGATGAGCATTTGTGCTTTTTTAATCTTTTCAGATTTAGAACAAGCAGGAGTTTTTTCATCACTGCTAAGACTTATTGCAGGCTCAATAGATGAGATTAATGACATATTACAAGCTCCCCTTATGGACGAGCAAAGTGAAGAAATCAAGGTTAATAACTATGATCTTGAGATAAAAAATATAGATTTTAGCTATGATACAAAGAAAATCATCGACAATCTAAGCCTTACCATACCACAAAACTCCACCCTTGCTATCGTTGGAGGTTCAGGTAGTGGTAAAACAACACTTTGCAACCTTATTACAAGGTTTTGGGATGTGGATAGTGGAACGATAACCCTTGGAAAGCAAAACATTAAGGATTTTAAATTAGATGAATTACTATCACAGTTTTCAATGGTATTTCAAAATGTTTATTTGTTTAATGATACCATAGCCAACAATGTAAAATTTGGAAAGCCGAATGCAAAACAAAGCGAAATTGAAGATGCTTGTAAAAAAGCTTGTTGCCATGAGTTTATTATGAAATTACCAAATGGATATGAAACGATAATTGGCGAAGGTGGAGCGAGTATTTCAGGTGGAGAAAAACAAAGGATTTCCATTGCAAGAGCAATGATTAAAAATAGTCCTATCGTTATACTTGATGAAGCTACTGCAAATGTTGACCCCGAAAATGAACACCAATTACAACTAGCAATAAAAGAGCTTACTAAGTCAAAAACTGTGATTATGATTGCTCATAGGCTCAAAACTGTTAAAAGTGCCGATAATATTATTGTGCTTGAGAACGGTAAAATTATCGAAACTGGAAAGCATGATGAACTTCTTAAAAATGGTAGTACTTATGCCAATTTTGTGAATATGCGTGAAAAAGCTATTGGTTGGAAACT
>JAWXVD010000121.1:0-10225 GCA_044425705.1 Eubacteriales bacterium
GTGTGAAAAATATGATAAAACATCAAAATCCAAGGATGTAATAATAGAAACAAAAGATAAATATATCATAAAACTAGAAGCAGAAAATAAGCAATTACGAAAAGAAATCAATCAGCTTCGATCAATGATATACGAACAAAGGTAACTGTTCGAGTACATGTACTTGAATAAAGAATGTAGTATTTCCAGGGCTTTGAGCCCTGGGTACACGAGTTTTAAGTAGGAGGTGATAATTATGTTAATAAACACAAATAATTTAGTAGCAATGACAGAAGCAAATCAAAATTTTTCAAAAGTAATTCGCTTAGTAGATGATAACGGAATGGCTGTTATTCTCAAAAATAATAAGCCACGTTATGTATTGGTCGATTTTGATGAATATGATGAAATTCAAGAATTACGAGCAAAAAGAGCAAAGAACATATCAGATACAGCGAATTTTTTAATTGATGAAAATTTAGAAGCATTTGAGGAGCTGGCGAAATGATGGTATTGACGGTAAATGAGATTATATCTATTCATAGTAAACTTATTATTAAAACGGGTGGTTTAGATGGAATAAGAGATATTTCGCTACTAGAATCTGCTGTAGCGAGTGCAAATAATTCATTTGATGATTTCGAACAATACCTCACCGTAGAGGAAAAATCAGCAAGACTTGCATTTGCTATTATTGGAAATCATGCATTTGTTGATGGAAATAAACGTGTTGGTATTTTAACAATGCTTATGACTTTAAAGCTAAATCAAGTAGTGATAATGTATACTCAAAAAGAATTGATTGAATTGGGATTGTCCATAGCAAGCGGAGTATGTAAATATGATGGTATATATGAATGGATCATAAAGCACAAACAATAGTTAAAATTAGCTTTGTGACATAATATACAAATGAAAATAAAATAGCGAACAAACAAAAGCATCTCTTCGGAGGTGCTTTTTGTTTGTCAAAAAACAGGAGGAAAATAAATGGCATTAAAAAAAGAAGTAGTAACACAATTATATGAGGACACATCCAAAAGAGTAACGAGCAGTCTTGGGAACTGGACAAACTTTTTAGAAGTGGTAGGGAGATTATACAAATATCCTTACCATGAACAATTGATGATTTATGCACAAAAGCCAGATGCTACAGCTTGTGCAGACTTTGGATTGTGGAATCACCGAATGAATCGTTATATAAAGAAAGGGACTACAGGGATTGCGTTAATTGATCCAAGTGGTGATAATCAGAAAGTAAAGGGTGAAAATAAATTTTCACCCTCAGCGTCTGTGATTTCACCCTTGCAAGCAAGTGAAATCACTGGACTTAAATATGTATTTGATATAGCAGATACAGGGACAAAAGAAAATGCAAGAAATCCACGAATATGGGAGATGAAAGCAGAGTATAGCGAACCTATTTTAAAGATGTTCTCCCAACAATATGACATACAGAGTGATACCATTCCCGAAGCAATTGACATCCTTGCAATTCAGTTGGCAAACGATTATTATAAGGACAACAAAGAGTACATTCCTTATCTGATAGAAAATAGTTTTTTAGAGGAATTAGATGAGGGAGCAATAGCAGAAAGCTGTGAAAGTGCATTATCAGCTAGTATTGCCTACACACTGATGAAACGATGTAACATAGATACAGAACATAGATTTTCTCATGAGAATTTTTCATCGATCTTTGATTTTAATACCACATCCGCAGTCACCTTTTTGGGAACAGGAGTGAGTGAACAAACGGAACAAGTATTTAGAGAAATTGCGAAAACAATTGCAAAAACAGAAAGGGAGAAACAATACCATGACAAACAAAATGAACAATTTAACTTACAGAGTGGAGGGGGATTACAAGATTCCAAACTTAGAACTGAAGGAAGAGCAGCCAGTGGTATTAGGGAAGTATGGGAGGATGAGAAAGACACATCTGATGGAACATTGCAAGCCACTCTTCAACCACCTACTGTTGAGCCAACAATTGACAGCACATCTAGTGGAAATCGACCAAACAGCCAACAGGCGAATGGAACAGTTGATGAAGGAGTTGGAGAAGAAGCAGCCAGCACCAAACAAAATGACACAACAGATGGCATGGGTGTCTCATATGAACAGTCTACAAGTACAGGCAGAGGAAATGATTTTAGCGGAGTTGATTTACAGCTAACACAAGAAGAAAGTCTTGTAGATGTGGTTTTGGATGAAGAGAAACAGCCACATCAAATGCAGTTATTTTCAACAGAAGAGGAACAAATAAAAAGGATAGCCGACAGACAAGGTGGTAAATTGCAAGCAAGCAAAACCAAGGGTCAGTCGGCTGTTTCTATGGAAGCGAGAATAGAAGCAGATAAATTAGCACGTTGTATGGAACACTTTTTTAACCAGATTGATACAAAATATAAGGGAACAATTGTAGCAGATATGCCTGAGATTCGGGTATGGGAAGGGATTGGTAATAAGAAAAAGAATTTAACCATTGGCTTTAATAGTCCCATAGCAGATATGAGTGAAAATGCCTTTACTTATTTTAATCGTACCAGTAAAAAAGATGAAATAGCCATAAATGAAGCTATTTATAACAGTCCGTTTTTATCACAGTTTAAGGAAGATAAAGATTTTTCAATTAGTTTTTCACCAACAACTATTCATTTATTTTTCCATAAGTTTGAAGATAAGGTAATAGATTATAGCCTTGTGCCTAATATAGAGCAGATTACTTTTGACACAGAACCAAGAACTGCGATTCCACATTTTGAGAAATATACACAGATCAAACAGGAATATCCCGATGCAATCGTTTTATATCCTTTGGGTAATTGTTTTGAAACCTTTGGTGAAGATGCAAAAATCATACAAAAACAATTGCGTGTAGGAGCAACTTATCGCCATGTAGATGATAGTGGGAAACGAATGGCTATTGTTGGATTCGAGGAACATTCATTAGAAAACTATGTGGAACAATTGAGAAGCCATGGTCATGATGTGGTGGTGTGCAAAGAGGAAGAGGGAAAAGTGATTCCCTCTTTTATGCCCCAAATAGAAGAAGTACAAGCAATGGATATGAACCATGATTTTGAGGAAGAAAATACAGAAATTGAGGAAATTGGAAATCAATATGTAGTAGAAGCAACAGAAATCACACAAGAAGATGTAGATAATGCTATTTTAAACTGGAATGGAGATGCAGAAAGCAAGGCTCGTATGGTGGCATATATGGGCGAGCATAGTAGAGAACGTGGTACAGCCCAGTGGTTACAAAAAGAATACGGAAATCAATTGCCTGCTTTTGTGGTAGAAAAAGGAAGTTTGTCAGAAAGCATTCCATGGGTAAAAATCCAAAGACATTTGGGTAAATTAATTGCGGAAGGTAAATTTGCCATTGCAGATAAGCCAAACATGCGTATAGTAGAACCAAGGAAAGAAGTAGAAGAATCGATACAAGATTTAAACGTAGAGAATGTAGTATCACCAGTTGTAGAAGAACCACAGCAAGAAGCTAGATATACTGTGCAATATCTAACAGAGGGATTAGTACAAGGTGAAAACTATCATATCACCAACTATAATCTTGGTCATGGTACCAAGCAAGAAAAGATGCAAGCTAATCTACGTGCCATTCAGACGTTGCAAGATATAGAAAATAATCATAGAGTGGCAACATCAGAAGAAAAAGAGGTGTTAATACAATATGTAGGATTTGGAGGATTACCCGAAATATTTGAAGAAAAAAATCCCTATTATGCTACATTGAAATCTTTACTAGATGAAGGAGAATATGCAGCTGCTAGAGCCAGTGTGTTAAATGCTCACTACACATCACCTACGATTATTCAAGCAATGTATGATGCTGTAGAACAGATGGGATTTCAAAAGGGAAATATTTTAGAACCTAGTTGTGGCACAGGACATTTCTTTGGAATGTTGCCGGAAAGTATGAAAGAATCTAATTTATATGGGGTAGAATTAGATAGCATTACAGGTCGTATTGCCAAACAATTATATCCACAAGCAAATATTGCTATCAAAGGGTTTGAAAAAACAAACTTCTCTGATAGCTTTTTTGATGTAGCAATTGGCAATGTGCCTTTTGGTAATTATTCCTTGCATGAGAAAAGATATGCAGGGAATGGATTTAAGATACATGATCATTTTTTTGCCAAAGCCTTAGACCAAGTAAGACCCGGTGGTGTAGTTGCATTTGTTACATCAAAAGGAACACTGGACAAGGAAAATCCACAAGTAAGGAAGTATCTTGCCCAAAGAGCTGAATTATTGGGAGCAATTAGATTACCAAATACAGCGTTTCAAGCCA
The DNA here is from genome assembly GCA_044425705.1 of Eubacteriales bacterium. Taxonomy (GTDB): domain Bacteria; phylum Bacillota; class Clostridia; order Lachnospirales; family Lachnospiraceae; genus JAWXVD01. Next base: position 4,304 of record JAWXVD010000121.1, read on the forward strand.
ACGCAGGAACAGAAGTAACTGCGGATATTGTGTTTTTGCAAAAGAGAGAAAATCCCATTGATATTGTGCCTGATTGGGTGCATTTAGGGTATACCGAACATGAAGTGCCAGTGAATAGCTATTTTGCAGAAAATCCCCATATGATATTAGGGGAAATGGTAATGCAAAGTGGACCATATGGCATGGAAAGTACCTGTGCTCCTATAGAGGGTGCAGACCTTTCGGAACAGTTACGTATGGCAACGAAACATATTGTTGGGGAAATGAAAGAAGTAGAACTGGAGGAGAGGGAACAGAGTGAAGAACATTCGATACCTGCTGACCCTCATGTGAAAAATTATACCTATACAGTAGTGGATGATACAGTTTATTATCGAGAAAATTCAAGAATGAGTGTGCCACAAGTGAATGCTACAGCTATGGAAAGAATTAAGGGCATGGTAGCCATCAGAGAGTGCGTAAATACCTTGATTCAGTATCAATTAGAGGAATATACAGAAGATGATATTAAACAGGCACAGTGGCAATTAAACAGTCTCTATGATGAGTTTACAAAGAAGTATGGCTTGTTAAATAGTAGAGGAAATGCCTTGGCTTTTCAAGGAGATAATTCTTATTATTTACTTGCGTCATTAGAAGATGTGCATGAGGATGGTACCTTAAAGGCAAAGGCGGATATGTTTACCAAACGTACCATTAAACCTAATGTAGTGGTAACATCCGTGGATACCCCATCAGAAGCACTAGCAGTTTCACTTTCAGAAAAAGCCAAGATTGATATGGAATTTATGGGACAATTAACAGGACTAGACGAGGATAAAATTTTACAAGAGCTACAAGGGGTTATTTTTTTAAATCCCCAATATGGCAATCATCAGCATGAAGAAAAATATATCACAGCAGATGCTTATTTATCGGGTAATGTAAGGGAGAAATTAGCTATTGCCAAGAATCATGCCCAAATCAATCCTAAGGACTTTACAGCCAACGTAAAAGCCTTAGAACAGGCACAACCTACAGACCTTGATGCCAGTGAAATAGAAGTCCGTTTGGGGGCTACATGGATTCATAAGGACTACATAGAAGAGTTTATGTATGAAACCTTTAAAACTCCTTTTAGAAGCAGAGGAAATCGTGGGATAGAAGTGAAATTCGCACCTTTTACAGGGGAATGGAGCATTAGAAATAAAAGCCAAGTTAGTTACAATGATATCATTGCCAACACAACCTTTGGTACAGCAAGAGCCAGTGCCTATCGCATTTTAGAAGATACTTTAAATTTGAGAGATATTCGTATTTATGATACAGTGCAAGATGCAGATGGGAAAGAGAAGAGGGTGTTAAATAAGAATGAAACCACCCTTGCACAGCAAAAGCAACAGGCAATCAAAGAACAATTTAAGGAGTGGATTTGGCAAGAACCACAACGTAGACAGACATTAGTGCAGCAATATAATGAAACATTTAATGCTACAAGACCAAGAGAGTATGATGGAAAACATATTACCTTTGGTGGTATCAATCCAGAGATTCAATTAAGGGAACATCAAATCAATGCCATTGCTCATATTTTGTATGGAAATAATGTACTATTGGCTCACGAGGTAGGGGCAGGAAAGTCCTTCGAAATGGTAGCAGGCGCAATGGAAAGTAAACGATTGGGACTTTGTAATAAACCTATGCTTGCAGTACCAAATCATTTAACGGAGCAGATGGCAAGCGAATTTCTAAGATTATATCCTGCGGCAAATATTTTAGTAGCTACCAAAAAAGATTTTGAAACAAAGAATAGAAAGAAATTTTGTGCAAGAATTGCTACAGGGGACTATGATGCAGTGATTATTGGGCATAGTCAGTTTGAACGGATTCCAGTATCACAGGAACGACAAGAACGACTGTTAGAGGAGCAGATTGAAGAAATCATCCATGGTATTTCAGAAGTAAAGGAAAGTGGTGGAGAACGATTTACCATCAAACAGCTAGAACGGACGAAAAAAGGCTTGGAAGGACGATTAGAGAAATTACAAGCAATGGATCGAAAGGATGATGTGATTAACTTTGAACAACTAGGAGTGGATAAACTTATTGTAGATGAAGCCCATGCTTATAAAAATGGATTTATATTTACAAAAATGAGAAATATAGCAGGACTTGGTTCTAGTGAAAGCCAAAAATCAGCAGATATGTTTATGAAGTGCCGATACTTAGATGAAATCACAGGTGGGAAAGGGGTGGTATTTGCAACTGGTACACCCATCAGTAATAGTATGGTGGAAATGTACATTATGCAACGATATTTACAGTATCATACCTTGCAAGAAAAAGGATTGTTACACTTCGATGCGTGGGCATCTACCTTTGGAGAGACACAAACTACTTTAGAGATTAACCCACAAGGCATAAACTATAAAGGAGAGTTGTTACATGTTTAATAATAAAAATATAGAAAATACAGAGAAAGACAAAGCAATTCTCAAATATACAATAGGCAATACAACTTATAATGTTTCATTATACTTTAGTGAATCAAGTAATGAAAATATGGAAGATAAGATTAAAAGGCTTATTGTAAATGAACAATTAGAATAAATATGAGTAGACATTTTGTATGTCTACCATATCAAGGGATGATGAAATGCAAGGGGATAGTAATAGTATTAAAAATCAGAAAATGATTTTAGAAAAATACGCAAAAGAAAAAGGATTTAAAAATCTTACATTTTTTGTTGATGATGGATTTAGTGGTAGTAATTTTGATAGACCAGATTGGAAAAGATTAATAGAACAAGTAGAACAGGGAAATGTATCCCAGTGTATTGTAAAAGACATTTCAAGGGTAGGTAGAGATTATCTTAGAGTAGGCATGTATACTGAAATGTTATTTCCTGAAAAAAATGTAAGATTTATAGCCATAGGAAATGATATAGATAGTTTTAGTCAAAGAGATAATGATTTTACACCATTCATTAATATTCTAAATGAATTTCAAGTGAGAGATACGAGTAAGAAGATTAGACAAGTTTTTAAAGCAAGAGGACTAGAGGGCAGACATGTTTCGCCTTCTGTACCATATGGTTATCTTCGTGACCCTAACAATAAAGAAAATTGGGTAGTGGATCAAGTTGCTGCTGAGGTAATTCGAAGAATTTATAGACTTGTAATTGAAGGAAATGGTGTATATCAAATTGCAAAAATATTATCAGATGACAAGGTTCTTATTCCATCAGCACATTGGAAAAAAATTAAAGCTGACAACTTACGAAGTACTAAATACAAAGATGAATTTGCATGGAGTGGAGGGGTAATTAGTCGAATTATCCAAAGAGAAGAATACCTTGGACATACTGTATCGTTTAAAACCCATAACTTGTCTTATAAAGTGAAAAAAGCTGTTCAAGTACCAAAAGAAGAAAGATTGATATTTGAAAACACTCATGAACCTATTATTGATTTAGAAACTTGGAAAAATGCACAAAGGCTTAGAAAAACAGTAAGAAAACCAAATAAGCAAGGAGAAGTGGCGAGACTTACAGGCATATTATTTTGTGCAGATTGTGGAGCAAAATTGACACATGATAGAAGTATTAATTATAGTGGTAAACGTCAAGATAGAAATAATTATTTCTGCTCTAATTATCGTAATTATTCTAAAGACTGTACCCATCATTATATCAGAACATCAGTGGTTGAAATGATTATATTAAACGCATTAAGAGAAACCAGTGCTTTTGCAAGAAACAATAAAGAAGAATTTATAGAGTTGGTAATGAATAATCAAGATATTCAACAAGAAAAGGATATGGGGTTACAAAAGAAAAAACTTACAAAACTAAGAAAACGATACAATGAACTGGATAATCTTATTCGCAAAATTTATGAAGATACAGTTAGTGGGAAATTAAGTGATAAGAGATTTGAAAAATTGTCAGCAGACTATGAAACAGAACAGGAAACAGTTGAAGGTCAAATAAAAATATTGGAAGAGGAAATAGAAAGATTAAGTAGTAAAAAATCAGATACATCTAAGTTTTTAAATCTGATTAATAAGTATACTAATTTTGATGAACTCACAACAGTAATGATAAATGAATTTATTGAAAAAATCGTAGTACATGAAAGAGTAAAGGGTTATCGCTACAAGACATTACAAGATATTGATGTATACTTTAATTTTATTGGGAAAATCACACTATCAAGTAATGTACGTGAAAATTCAACAGAAAATAGAGAGATAAAACCAAAAGTAATCTCTACTTATTCACAAAAAAGATTTCATAATTTTGTTGAATATATGAATGCACAAACAGATAGTTTAATCCATCTATCACTCAAAGATATAGAGAATATATTAGGTCATGAATTATCAAGAACTTATTATGACCACAGAACATATTGGTATCCACATAAGCATAGACCAATTGGAAATATTATTTATAATGCAGGTTATGACATACAAAAATTAGATTTAAAAAATCAAAGAATAACACTATTTAAACTACAAACTTAAAATAATGAACTTAACAGGGGGCGGAGCAATTGAAAAATTGTTTCCGTCTTTTTTTATACCAAAAATTTATGATAAAGAGGATAAAACAATGGAAAGAAAATCAATTGTAGAGCAGATTAAAGAAACCCAAAAGGAACTTGAAAAGGCACAAGAAAAGTTACAACAAAAAGAACATTTATTAGAAAAATTAGAATCAAGGGAACGAGGAAAAGAACAACGATTGCGGACACGCAGATTAATTGAACGAGGTGCTATTTTAGAAAGCACACATCCCGCTATTATATCCCTATCAAATGAACAGTTGCAGGCATATCTATTGGCATGTTTACAGACCCAGCAAGCTGAAAATATGCTTGCTAAAATCTGCAATTCTAGTGAAACAGAATAAGTCCCGCCTGTAAATTCTGTTTACAGGATTTTACAAGGGCGCACTTATACACCATTAAAAATGGTGCGTGCGTTCTGCGAAGCAATGGGGAGCTACACTCCCCATAACCCCAAAGCCAATCTGAAGATTGGCTTGTGTACTTTACAAAAACGACAACACTAAAAAACAGTATTGTCATTTTCATAAAGTCTAATTAGAACAAAGGAGCAATATATGGCTATTTATCACTGTAGTATCAAGGTAATTAGTAGAGGAAAAGGGAAGTCAGCAGTGGCTTCAGCTGCTTATAGAAGTGGCACGAAAATGTATAATGAATATGATGGAGAAATGCATGATTTTACAAGGAAAGGTGGCATCCATTCCAGTATGATTTTATTGCCATCTCATGCACCAAAAGAGTATGCAGACCGTAGTGTGTTATGGAATGCAGTGGAGAAGATAGAGAACACCAAAAAGAGCCAACTAGCACGAGAAATCGAGGTAGCAATTCCTAAAGAAATACCACAAGAGTTGTGGCAAAAAATGATGGTAGATTATTGCAATGAAAACTTTGTTTCTAAGGGAATGATAGCCGATTTATATATTCATAATAAAGACCTAAGCAACCCCCATTGCCATACCATGTTGACTATGCGACCGATAGAGGAAGATGGAAAAAGGGGAGCAAAATCAAGAAAAAAATATGTACTAGATGATAGTGGTAATCGCATCAAACTTTCCAGTGGAACTTGGAAGTCTGTTAAGGTAAATACAACCGACTGGAACGAGCAGACCAATGGGAAATTATGGAGAAAAAATTGGAGTGAGCATTGCAATTACTACCTAGAAAAATTAGGACATACAGAACGGATTGATCATCGTAGTTATGAAAGACAAGGCATCCATCAAATCCCATCCATCCATTTAGTGTTGATTTGCGAATTGCTATCACCAACTTTTTGTGAATTATTCTCACCAGCTCTCGAGCGTGAAACGTGCATTATCTTCTCCAATTGTGAATTATTTTCTCCTTATTTTGCAAATTCTA
>JAWXVD010000122.1:0-10143 GCA_044425705.1 Eubacteriales bacterium
TTAATGATGAAACAAGAATGTGTAATCCGCTTCCATGGAGTCAAGACTTTGCAGATGAATTTTTGAAGAGGAAAGGCTATAGCATCTATCCTGTATTGATTCATTTGATTCTATCAGGAGAAGAAGCGGGACGAACCAAATGTGATTATTATGACGTGTTGGCCTCTTTATACCAAGAAAACTATTTCCATACGTTACAAACATGGTGCGAAAATCATGGCATTTCGTTTTGTGCACATTTATTGGGAGAAGAAACACTACACGGACATACTAGGTTTAGTGGAGACTATTTGCGACAAAACAGATATCTTGATATCCCAGGTGCAGATCACTTGGGAAAAGGTATTGGAAGCTTAAATTTAAAATTCACCTCCACAGGAGCACACTCTTATGGGAAAGATATGACAGCAGTAGAAATGTTTGCAGGTGCTGGATTAGATTTAACATATGATGAGTATATACGAATGGTTACCTGGGCTTTTCAATGTGGTATGAAGTGCATTGTAAATCATGGATTTTCTTATTCTTTACGTGGAGATAGAATTAATGATTGGCCACCTTCTCAGTTTTTCCAATGGGTTGGCTGGGAACATATGAAAGAAGGAAATGAGATGATAAGAAGACTTCACTATGCCCTAACTGGAGGGAAGAGTGAAGAGCAAATTTTAGTATATCATCCTTTAGAAAGTTTTTGGCTACATTATGAACCCGATTTAAATTATACTTATGCATATCATAAGGGACCTATTACAAAAAGTGAAAAAGCAGCAGATATTGATCAAGGCATGCAAGTGTTATTAAATCGCTTATTAGAAGAGAATAAAGGATTTGAAATGATCCATAAGGATGCTTTAGATAATTTTGTAGTAAAAGGGAAACAGATTGAAAATGTTGTTATGAATCAGCAGTTTGATGTGCTAATCCTTCCTTATTGTCAAGTACTTTCAATAGAAATGTTAATGAAATGCTTAGCGTTTGCTAGTCATGGTGGTAAAATATTTATTTTTAGTGAAATACCTACTTATGCAATGAAAAAAGAAGATGATGAAAAACTAGTAGCGTTAACAAAACAATTAATGGAATATGAAAGTGTTGTATTTTTGGAGAGAACAGAAGAAGATGCTTTGTTTTCAGAAATAGAAAACAGTATACAACCACCGTTAAAAGTAGTAGAAGGCATTGGTAAAAATAAAAATAATCGACCTACTTATGAAAGAAGATTACAAGATCCCTATATGCATCATGGAGAAGATTTGTCAGGGGTTATGTATGTTCATTATAAGAAAGGAAATCTTAGAAATACAGTATTTATGAATTATGACGAGATGGAAACAGAAGTTATAGTAGAGGTGGAATCACTGTCTATTCCAGAATTATGGGACACCATGACTGGAGAAGTAAAGATACCAGAGCATGAAAAAATTGGTGAAATGATATACCGATGTAAATTTATATTACCAGTAGGTTATGGAATCATATTGCAGTCCCACTATGTAAAATAAGAAGTAATGTAAAGCTTTAAAATTGAGAAGGTGATTACTGTACAGTTGTTATTTCTTAAATAAAATAACAACTGTACAGTATGAAGAATGGTAAACCAGTATGATAAAATGGATTGCAAATAAAATTAAAAGTCAGTTTGTAAATAAGATAATAGCTATTATTATATTAAGCATCATTATTCCCCTTATCATTATATTTATTGTCCTATATTTGTTGTATTTTCGAATGGTTGAAAATGCATTTGTAGAAGAAAGTCAAGGACAAGTAGAGTATTTGGCTGACTATATGGATACCTTAATTCAAAATATAGATCAATCTGTTACTGTGTTTTTATCGGAAACATCTACAGGAGAATATTTAAGTGTAACAGAGAGCAGAGGATTTAGTGATTTGCAAATACGAACGGATTTGGTAGATTTAGCTTATGGAAATGTATTAATTAGTAATGTTTATCTTTTACGTGAGATTAATTCAGTTCTAAATGTAGAGGCAGCTGCAAGCCAGTGGCAAGATGCAACGGCAGAACAAATTCAAGAATCAAATTGGTATGTAAGATTTAAAGAGCAACAAGGATTTTATGTAGAATACGTAGAGGAACTTCATAATAGCGGAAAAATTATATACTCCAAGTCTATATATGATTTCACAACTAGAGAGTTTCAAGGTGGAGTATTTGTGAATATAGGTACTAGCTCGTTTAAAGAAGTATTGGAAGACGCACTTTCGGAAGATGAAATTGGTTTTTTAATGGATGATAAAGGAACAGTTATTTTTTCTACAGGAGATATGGAAGAAATAGATGTGGACTATATGATAGAAAAAATGATTGAGCCAGATATTGAAGGATATTTTTTTGATGATACCCATTATTATTACTATCAAAATTTAAATCAAAGTAGTCTTTATTTAGTCAAGGTATTACCTAAAGTTTTGATTAAAAATGAAGTAAGATCCACCTTTGTGGTAGGTGGAATGATTGCTGTAATTTCAATTGTTTTAGGTTTATTTGCTGTTATTTGGTATACAAGAAGACTGGTACTACCAATTATGCAAATGGCAGACGTATTAAAGAATGCAGACCCAGAAAATCTACAGTATATAGAAGTTTCACCTAGACAAGATGAGGTTAGTATATTGCAGAGTTCTCATAATACCATGATTACTAATTATAATAATTTGTTAAATGAGAACTATATTGCTTTGATGGAAAAAAAGCAAGCACAATTAAAAGCGTTACAATTTCAAATCAATCCCCACTTTGTGAATAATACATTGCAGATGGTTGGTAGTAAGGCAATTGAACAAAAAGTTCCAGAAATTTATAAATATTTGAAGAGTTTCTCAAATATGTTCTACTACTGTATTAAAAATGGACAAGATACAGTAACAGTAAAAGAAGAAATGGCATATTTAAATGATTATATTCTTTTACAGAAAGCAAGGTTTCCAGATCGTATTGAAGTGAAAATACGGATTGATGATAGGGCTTATGGAAATTTAATTCCTAAAATGTCATTGCAACCAATATTGGAAAATTGTTTTGTACATGGGATGCCTAGCAAACCAAATACAGTAAATAGACTAAAGATTATGATTGCTGTAGTCACTTTTGAAGATCATTGTACTATTATGATAGAAGATGATGGAGTAGGTATTTCAGAAGAAAAATTAGAGAAAATACGAAAGCGTCTTACAGATGCAAGTAATATAGAAGAGTATGATTATTCTGGTAGTATTGGAATTCATAATGTGAATACAAGAATTAAATTGTTGTATGGAAACGAATATGGGTGCACCATAAGTAGCGAGCAGGGAACCATGGTACAGATTAACATTCCTGTAAAGAAAGATAGACTATGAGAAAGTGATGTTAGGTTGAAAAATAAGATTTTTCAACCGGCAATTTGCCCCTTACTAGTCAAATTGCCAGACTGTGAGAAAGTGATGGGTATTGAGATGATTAATCTATTAATTGTTGATGATGAACAAGCTACGAGAACAATTTTAAAAAGTTTTGTTGACTTCGAAAAATTTAATATTCGTTTAATTGGTGAGGTGGAAAACGGAGAAGAGGCAATTGATTTTTTTCAAGGAACCGATATACCGAATATACTTATAACAGATATGAATATGCCTGTTATGGATGGAATTTCATTGATTGAATATGTGGCAAATGAATTTGCTGATGTTAAAATCATAGTAGCTAGTGGATATTTTGAATACCAATACACAAAAGCTGCATTACAAAATGGAGCTATTGATTACTTGTTAAAGCCTATCGATGATGTAGAATTGAACCAAGTGATTGAAAAATGTGTCAATAAAATACAGGAAGAACGTACAGTTGAAAAAATAATACATGAAGATAAGAAAAATGTACATTTTCAAAGAAAAGAGTATCGATATATTTTAGAACAGTTAGAAGTATTGATGCGAATCATTGAAGAGGGAAATGAAATCCAATTTCCAACTGTCATTGAAAATTTGATGACAGGTCTTACAGAGGATGAGTTTATAGCAGATAAAGAAATTGTGCTATTTCATTTGATACTTGGAAAATTAAATGATTATTGTATTCATAACAATATAGAGTTAAGTTTCCAAGAAGAACTACAAATAGATACCAGAGAAATAGACTTTATAGAAACGATTACTAATACCTATAAAAAGTATTTTGCATGGAAAAAAGGGCAGGAAAGCACCATTGAAATTATTGAAACTATTAAAAATTATATTGATATTCATTATAGAGAAAACTTGTATAGTGGAGAATTAGCTGAGCAATTTCATATTTCAAAAGAATATATGAGTAGTCTTTTTTCTTCTACATACCAAGTGACTATGAGTAAATATATCAACACATTAAAAATGGAGAATGCAAAAAAGCAATTAATTTATGGAAATCGTAGTATTAAAGATATTTCATTTGGATTAGGTTTTGAGGATGATAATTATTTTTGTAGGGTATTTAAAAAGATGGTAGGTGTGACACCGTCTAAATATCGAAGTGAAAACAAAAAATAATAAGTTGCAGATAAATTAATTGATGATTTTTTTGAATATTGTTTGTTTAAAAATACTCAATGTTATTGAGAGAATGAAAGAAAGGACATAGGAATGGATAAAAAAGTATATCAAGTAGGAATCATTGGATGTGGGAATATTAGTGAAGTTTATGTTCGAAATTTACAACAAAAGTATAAAAATACAAAAGTTGTAGCCTTGTGTAATCGAACAAGAGAAAAGGCAGTAGTATTGGCTGAGAAATATCAAGTGGAAAAAGTGTTGGATAAAGAAGAGATGTTCATTGATGAAAGTATAGATGTTATACTAATTCTAACGACACCAGAAAGTCATTATGAATTAACAAAGCAAGCTCTTCTAGCGGGGAAACATGTTTATGTTGAAAAACCTATTGCCTTTGAAGTGGAAGAAGGCGAAGAACTAGTGGAATTAGCAAAGGAAAAAGGAGTGCTTTTAGGTTGTGCACCAGATACCTATATGGGAGAAGTTTTTACCACAGCAAAACAGATGATTGTGGACGGAAAAATTGGTGAAATTATTTCTACAGAAGCATTTGATTTATGTAGAGGACACGAAAGTTGGCATGAAAATCCTGATTTCTTTTATCAAAAAGGTGGCGGTCCTATGTTAGATAGAGGACCATATTTCTTAGCAACTTTGTTATACCTATGTGGAAATATTACAAGTGTTTCAGGAATGGCGCATCGCGCTTTTGAAACAAGAACAATTACTTCTTTGCCAAGAGCAGGTGAAAAAATCACAGTGGAAGTGGATACCCATATAAGTGCTATGTATCGATATGAAAATGGTGCTGTAGGAATGATACAAACCTCATTTGATATCTGTAAAACAGACACACCAGCTATTGAAATTCACGGAACAAAAGGTTCTTTAAAATTGTCAACACCAATTGATTTTTGGGGCAAATTAGAGTATTGTGATGGACCAGATGGAAATTGGGTTACAGTAGTAGAGGATACAGATACTAGTACTATGAATAATTTAAGAGGAATGGGATTATCACAAATGTTAGACTGTATTGAAAGTGAAGATGCAGTTTTGGCCAGTGGTAAAAATGCCACATTAGTTCTAGAAATCATGAACGCTATGTTTGTAAGTAGTGATATGAAAAAAGAAGTATCCATTAAAGGATAAAAAAGGAATCCTTAAAAGGATCAATATTATTTATGTTAAAATCCTTTTAGATTCTTTATTAAATAGATACTAAAAGGTTATAAAATAAAAATGGAGGTATTTATTATGTTACAAAACCCAATATTAAGAGGATTTAATGCAGATCCTTCGATTTGCAAAAAAAATGATGATTACTATTTAGCAGTTTCATCTTTCGAATGGTATCCAGCGATGCCAATTTATCATTCTAAGGATTTGAAAAATTGGGAGTTAGTTTCTCATGGCTTAGACAATGATAGAGTTTTAGAATTAACGAGAGTAGAGTCTGCAAAAGGAATTTGGGCACCAGATTTAACTTATTGTGAAGCAGAAGATAAATTTTATCTTACATATAGCATGATGCATGCTATGAACTCTGTATTTTTTGATGTTGACAATTTCTTTGTGACAGCAGATAATATTGAAGGACCATGGAGTGATCCTGTATACTTACATTCAGCAGGATTTGATGCTTCAACTTTCCATGATGATGATGGAAGAAAATGGATTGTATCATTAGAATGGGAATCAAGAGAAGGATATGAAAGACCAGGTGCAATCTGTTTGTGTGAATTTGATACGGAAACAGGCAAGGTGATTGGTTATCCAAAACGTGTTTGGACAGGCGGAACAGATAGAGGTTGTATTGAAGGACCTCATATTTATAAAAGAAATGGTTGGTATTATATCATGTGTGCCGAAGGCGGTACAGGATATGGACACTGTGTAACCATAGGTCGTTCGAAAAATATTTGGGGACCATATGAAAAAGATCCATGTAATCCAATCGTAACATCTTGTCCAACAGAATTTTATGAAAGACATATTATAGATTACCTAAAAAGTCATCACTATAATAAAGATTCTGTGATTCAAAAAAGTGGACATGCGAGCTTTGTAGAAACAGATTTAGGAGAAGTATATTTAGTACACTTAACATCGAGACCGATGTTACCAGAATTACGTTGTGTACGTGGACGTGAAACAGGTATGCAAAAAATGATGTGGACAGAAGATGGATGGCTTAGAATGGCATCAGGTGGAAATGTAGCCCTAGAATATTTCGAAGAAAGTAAACTTCCAGAAGTGCCAGTAAGAAAAATTCCTGAAAAAGAATATTTTACAGGAGAATTGGAGAAAAACTGGTATGCACCTAGAATTTCATGCCAAGAATTTGCAAAAGTAGAAGATGGTGAATTGGTATTAAGAGGAAATCAAAGTTTGTGTTCTCATCATAAAGTAAGTCTGTTAGCTAAAAAATTAGATAGCCTTCGTTGTGTAATTGAAACAAAAGTGAAATTCACACCAGAAGTATACCAACATAGTGCAGGATTGGCTATGTATTATGATAATATGAGCTACTTATTATTTAGAAAATATTATTCTGAAACATTGGAAAGTGAAGCATTAGGCGTACTTCATCTTGAAAATGGTGAAAGAAAAGAATGGATTGAAGATAGAATTCCATATACACAAGAAGATGTTACGTTACGATTTGAATTAGATGGACGCTTTATGCACTTATCTTATAGTGCTGATGGAGAAAATTTCACACCATTTGGTAGAAGAGTAGATGTTACTATTTTCTCAGATGAATATAGTAATTATGGAGAATTTACAGGGGCATTTGTAGGATTAGCTTGTGTGGATGGTATGTTGCATACAAAAGAAGCGAAATTCAGCTATTTTGAAAAGAAAGTATTTGAATACTAGAAACTGTTTAGAACCAGCACTAATCATTTGTTGATTAGTGCTGGTCATAAATTAAATGTATATAAAACTTAGAGGAGTAGTAACCATGAAAACGAAAGGATGCCTTTTTAAAATACAATCATTTTCTGTTCATGATGGACCAGGTATTCGTGATACTGTATTTATGAAAGGCTGTAATTTGCATTGTTATTGGTGTCATAATCCTGAATCATGGTCATTATTACCAGAATTACAATTTTTTTCACATAAATGTATAGGCTGTAAAGAATGTATTGCTGTATGTCCACATGCTATAGATGGGCATACAGCAAAATTTACAAAGGATTGTAAGTTGTGTGGTGCGTGCGTAGAAACATGTTATGCGGAAGCATTGCTAAAAGTTGGTTTCGAAATTACTGCGGAAGAATTAACAGAGCGTTTAGAAAAAAATAAATTGGTATTTGAACAATCTGGTGGAGGTGTCACTTTTTCAGGAGGGGAACCATTATTACAACCAGAGTTTTTATTAGAAACATTAAGGTTGTGTAAAGAGAAAAATTTACACACAGCATTAGAAACTGCTGCCTGTGTTTCTTATCTAACATTGAAAAAAATATTACCTTATGTGGATTTCATTTTTTGCGATATCAAATGCATCAATGAAGAAGCCCATATAAAGGCTACAGGTGTGTCCAATAAGGTGATTTTAGAAAATATAAAAAAGATGAGTGAAGAAAATGTGAATTTACATCTTAGAACACCCATTATTCCAGGATTTAATGATACAATGGAAGATATGGAAGAGATTGCAGATTTTATCATGATATTACCTAATACAAATACAATTGAACTACTACCTTTTCATGGTATGTGTGAAGGGAAATATGAATCTTTAGATAGAAATTTTAAAGCAAAAGGATTAAAAGATGTAGAAAAATGGCAATTAGAGGTTTTAAGTAAACCTTTTAGGGAAAAGAATATTAAAGTGATTATTTAAGGAAGGAATCGAGACTATGAGTCGTATATCAGAATTACGTATCGTTGCATATCAAAATGGAAGAAATGTCAATAAAACAATAGAACGAGATTTTTTGATCCGTAAAGCAGTATTAGAAAATCCAGTTCCTTATGCACATAATATTCGAAGAGGAGAAATCGACCGTACCATATTTGAGAATTACTCTATTGAAATTGATCATCGTGAATTGCTTGTAGGTCGCTTTTCTAATTTGAGACAATTAAATGAAGAAGAACAAAGCATTTATGAAAAGGGTGATGAAACCTTACGATTCATGGGTGATTTAGGTGGTGTGAAAAATGCTTTCACAGGACATCGTGTGATTGACTACGAAAAGTTATTATCAGTAGGTATCAAAGGTGTACTAGAAGAAATAGAAAATCATTTATCCAAGATTACATATCAGGATCCAGAGGCAGCAGGGAAAAAAGCTTTCTATACTGCTAGTAAAATTTCTTTAGAAGGTGTTTGTAACTTTGCAAAACGATATGAAGAAGTATTATTGGATTTATACGAAAAAGAAGAAGATTCTGTACGTAAAGAAGAATATCAAATGATGGCAAATAATTTTCATAGAGCACCATATTTACCTTGTACACATTTTTATGAAGCATTACAGTGTATGTGGTTTATGCAATTTTGTTTATGTTTAATTGACGATATTTCATTGACTGGTAGAATAGACAATTATTTGTATCCTTATTACAAGAAAGATATTGAATCAGGATATATAACAGAAGAGTTTGCTTTTGAATTAATTGAGAGCTTATACTTAAAGCATAATGAAATTTATGATGCATGGCCAGCAGCATTGATGTTAGGTGGTGTGGACCGAAATAATCAACCAGTTTGGAATGAACTGACCTATATGTGTATCGATGCCATTGAAACAACTGGATTAGTAAACCCAGCAGTTTCTGTTTGTTATACTGAAGATATGCCAGATGATTTATTGCAGAAATGTATCGATAAAATTGCAAAAGGATATACAAGACCAGCCTTATTTAATGATAAAATTGTGCAAGAGGGATTAAGACTGGCTGGAGTTTCAGTGGAAGATTCTAGATATTATGTTCATAGTACTTGTGTAGAAATTACACCTATAGCATCTTCTAATATACTTGTGGCCACACCTTATATCAACCTGAATAAAGCTGTGGAATATATCTTAAATGGTAAGAAGGCTATGTTTGGAGATCCTTGCGGTATAGAAAATGATATTCCATTTTCCTTAAGTGAGCTGACTTCTTTCGATAAGTTTTATCAATTGGTAAAAGATGTGATTTCAGAAATTATCAGAACAAACTTAGTAAAAACTTGCGATTTTGCATATCATCGTGCTAACTATAGTTCATCTCCGTTATCATCGGCATTTTTAAATGATTGTTTGAATTTAGGAAAAGATTCAGGTGCTGGTGGTGCAAAATATAATTTTGTATATCCATGTTTTCCAGGGTTTTTAAATTTAGTAGATTCTCTACAAGCCATTAAAACAGCAGTTTATGATGAAAGAGTGCTTTCTTTAAAGGGCATAGCTACCTTATGTCATAATAATTTTGCAGGAGAAGAAAGATGGCGTAAGTTCTTAATGAATCGATGTGATAAGTTTGGAAATGGAAAAGAGACAGTGGATGCCCTTGGAAAAAATCTTTATGATTTCCTTAGAGCAGAATTAGAAAAATATGAGATAAGCATAGGCGGTAAATTCTATTCTAGCTATTTTGCTTGGATTA
>JAWXVD010000016.1:0-43229 GCA_044425705.1 Eubacteriales bacterium
GGATAATTTGCCATAATAACCTCCAATGTATTACATGTATGTAATACATTGTATCATAAAAAAGACCACTTGGCAAGAAAAATCTTCTTGTCAAGTGGAAATTGATGCGTTTATCCTAGTATATGAAAATATAAGTATTGTAACTAGAGCTATATTTTGATAGTATGATATAAGAAGCAAAGAGGCATCCAAGAATAATGGAAGTCTCTTTTTTTAGAGGTTGACTCTATAATAAAGATAGAGAGTATGATAATTTGAAGTTATGAGGAAGGGATGGAAATAATATGAAATTATTTTTTTATGCATTGAGAGAATTTGATGAACTAGAATATTGTGAACAGTATAAAGAGGAATTTGGAATTGATTTTGCTCATACGGCAGAATATCCTACACTTGAAAACGTATCATTAGCACGGGGATGTGAAGCAATTAGTATGACTCCATGTGAAATGTCAGCTCAATTATTGGAAGCGTTTGCAGGAATTGGTGTAAAGTATATTTGTTGTAGATCCATCGGGTATGATCATGTAGATTTAATAAAGGCAAAAGAATTAGGAATGAAAGTTTCAAATGTAACTTATCCGCCTAATGGAGTAGCAAATTATGCGATTATGATGATGATGATGTGTACAAGAAATATGCAACATATTTTAAAAAGAGTAGAATTACAAGATTATTCCTTGAAAAAGAAATTAGGTCGAGATCTTACGATGTGTACGGTAGGAATTATGGGAACAGGTAAGATTGGTGCTACCGTGATAAAACATTTATCAGGCTTTGGTTGTAGAATATTGGCATATGACCCATATGAAAATAAAGAGGTAAAAAAATTTGCAGAATATGTGAATTTAGAGTATTTATTTGAACAATCGGATGTGATTAGTTTGCATATGAATGCTACAGAAGAAAATCATCATATTATCTGTAAGGAATCTATACAGAAGATGAAGGACGGAGTAGT
Organism: Eubacteriales bacterium; assembly: GCA_044425705.1. GTDB lineage: Bacteria > Bacillota > Clostridia > Lachnospirales > Lachnospiraceae > JAWXVD01. The sequence continues at coordinate 962 of JAWXVD010000016.1, forward strand.
CATTGTAAATACAGCGAGAGGGAAATTAGTCGATTCAGAGGCGTTAATAGAAGGTCTTGAAAATAAAAAAATTGGTGGTGCTGCCTTAGATGTGCTAGAAAAAGAAGATGGGCTCTATTATTATAATCGTATGGCAGAAGTAATTGTTAATCGAAAATTGGCTATACTACGTTCATTTCCAAATGTGATTATGAGTCCTCATACAGCATTTTATACAAGACAAGACGTATCAGATATGGTGAAAGGATGTTTTGAAAGTGTAGAAGCTTTTGCCAATCATAAAGAAACCTGTCATGAGATTCAACTGTAATCATGTGATACAGATGACGTGATATATTGTGTTATTAAGTTCAATAGGTCTGAAAAATAGAAAGGTAAGGTTGTGTGAGAGATGGACTACAGAAATTTTATAGAAAATTATATCCAAGAATGTGTAAAAAATTGTCTTTGGAGCGAATTGTATAGAGAGGCAATTGTAGGATTCTCTTCTGCAGAAGACCCATTATATCAACAATTGTATGATGCCACAAATCGAAAAATGTTGGAACCCAAAGATTTATTACCAACAGCAAAAACTGTAGTGAGTTTTTTTATTCCTTTTTCTGAAGAGATTGCAAAAAAAGTTGCATCGGGTGGGAAAATCAATCAAACATGGTCAGATATGTATTCTCTAACAAATCCTTTATTATCTGAAATATTAGATGGGTTACAACGGGAATTAAAAGAAAAAGGGATTGATAGTGCAGGAGAACCGCCTACTATGAATTATGATCCAGTCCAATTAACAGCTAAATGGTCTCATAAATCAAGTGCAGTTATTGCAGGAATTGCAACCTTTGGATTGCACCGCTTATTGATAACTAAAAGTGGTACAATAGGGCGTATGAGTTCCTTGGTGATTGATTGTGAGCTAGAACCAACCCAAAGGCCAGATACAGAGTATTGTTTGTATAAAAAAAATGGAAGTTGTGGTATATGTATGGAAAGATGTCCGTCAGGAGCTTTGAAGCCAGATGGGTTTGATCGATTTCGTTGTAATGCGTATCTAGATGGAAAAAATATTAGTGATTACGAACAAGGTTGCGGTATGTGTAGTACAGGACCATGTGCATTAAAGGGATTTGAATAAAAAGAATGGATGGTCAGGGGAGAAAAGATTAAAGTGATATACTCTTATAATTTAAACTAGAAAAGTTAAAAAGAGTATCATAGTAAAGAGGATAAAATATAGATGAGTAAATTTACAGATTCTGAACATTATGAAATATTAGAAGAAACATTAAAATGGGAAAAAAAAGCACCTAAAGTAGCACAAGAACATGTTTTATATGGGGACTATCAAATGAGACTAAAAGATGATTCAAAAGCATTGTATCATTATGAAAAAGCATGGGAGATGGGGGATGTAACAGCTTTATATGGGATTGCTATTTGTTTTAGGCAGGATAAGGAAACACAGAAAAAATATAAAATATACTATCCGGAAGTGTTTGCGTATTATTTAGAGAAGCGTCAAGGTACCTTGGAGGAACAATATCGTTTAGCTATGTGTTATGCATATGGGATAGGAACAAAAGTAGCGGAAGAAAAAGCCTATTGGTTGTTTTTATCCATAGGAAATGAGCATGGTGCTGCAATGTATGAATTAGGTCGAGCATTTGAGTTGGGTTTTTTAGGGTGCAAGAAAAACAGAGAACAAGCAATGAAATGGTATCGAAAATCATATGATTTACAATATGAACCAGCAATCTTTGCACATTTTAAGTTATTTAGAGGTTTCTTTGATGAATATCCCTATCAACGGGAAATTAAAGAAGCGACTAGTTTTTTGTTAGGTCAGTTGATACGTGTGGCAACAGTATCACCATGTCAAAATGCATATGAAAAAGTGATAGAATTATATGAAGCAGGGTATCCAGGAGATTCGGGAGAAGAGAAGATAAAATTTCAAAAAAAAGCTGATTTGTATAGAAAACAATTAAAAGATAGTACACTGAAATATACCTATGGGAAATATATTATGTATACTGATTCTAAAATATATCAAGCATATTTACAAAAAGAAAATGTTTCTGGAGAAGAACAATTGCATTTTTTACAACAACTAATATACAAAGGATAGTGTTGATGATATAATTTACAGTGTACATTTTGTATTAGGTATATCATATAAAGATGAAAAGCCACCCGACAATTGATTGCTAGAACAGCAATTGTCAAACTATATAAAAGGATGGTGTTATTGTGAAAAAATTATATACTATTGGAGAAACAGCTAAAATCGTAGGTATTTCAGTTCAAACTTTGCGGAATTATTCGGATTTCCCTTTTTTAAAGCCAGCAAGTATCAATGAAGAAACAGGATATCGATATTATAGTTTTGAACAATTTCATATTATTGACAGAATTAAATATCTTCGTAGGCTAGGACTATCATTGAAAGAAATTGAAGAAATCATGGTGGATGGAGAAGATGTGGATAAAATTATTTCTTATTTAGAAAATAGAGAAAATGTTTTAGAAAAACAAATAGAAGAACTTTATTTGCAAAAGCAAGATTTAAGATGGTACTTAAATTATTTCAAATATTTAAATTACAATGAACTAAATGCTTTGCCCCATGTTACTTTTTTTGAAGAACGATATATTTTACATACCCTTTGCGGTAAAGATGAAGAAATAGAAGAAATAGAAATTAGATTAGCGAAATTAAAGTTGAAATATGAGGAAAGTGAATTAGTTTATCGAAGACAATTTGGATATTTATTGCAGTATGAGGATATCATAAAGCGGAAATGGAATCCTACAAATTATTTTATTTATTTGGCCAACCAAGAAATCTTAGAACAATTAGCAGATGAGTCAGATAGTTCTATTATGAAAATACCGGCAGGTGATTATTTTTGCTTTAGTTTTAGGCTTTATCATATGGAAAGTTTACAGGTAAACTTGATTAAAGAATATTTCAAAGGGTTGGAAAGACCAATGTTTGTGATAGCCAATGAACATGAAGATAATTTGATTGAATATAAGGCTTGTCCCTATGAATTACAAATATTATTGAAAAAAGAGTAAGGTTAATCTTTAGTGATGTTACTTGAGATGAAATTTCGAGGCATGAAAAAGAGGGTGAAGAGAGTGAATGTTAATCTTATACAACAATTGCAGGAATATGCAGTAGCATTACGAAGAGAATTACATCAATATCCTGAGGTATCGTTAAAAGAAAAAGAAACTTCGGCTAGAATCTGTAGAGAATTGAATAAAATGAATATTCCATATGTAATAGTTGGTGAATATAACGTAATTGCAAAGATAACATGTGGAAAAGGAAAAAAATTAGCATTGCGTGCAGATATGGACGCTTTAGAAATTGAAGAACAACTTCAGTTTCCGTTTCAAAGTAGGAATAAAGGTATCATGCATGCTTGCGGGCATGATGCTCATGTAGCAGTGTTATTAGCCACGGCGAAAGGGCTGCTAGCTATGAAAGAAGAATTAAATGGCGTATATTATTTGTGTTTTCAACAGGCAGAGGAAGTAGGTCAAGGTGCCAGAGAATGTGTTGAATATTTACAAGCACAAGGAGGTGTAGATGCAGCGATTGCATTGCATATGGATGCAGGATTAGAAGTTGGAAAGATTGATATCAGTGAAGGGGCGAGAGGTTCAGGTTGTATTAATTTTATCATTGATATTGCAGGGAATGGAGGACATGGTGCACGACCAGATTTATCTGTGGATGTGATTCAGGTTGCTTGTGAAATTTGTACAAAAATAAAACAAATCCCTGTATATCATCATAATCCAAATCACAGGTGTGTCATAAATGTTTGTATGCTACAAGCGGGAACGTGTTCCAATGTAGTACCACAAAATGCAACAATAAAAGGAACTATGCGTTTTTATAAAGATGGAGATGATGTAGTACTTACAGATCAAATGAAAAAGATGATTTTGCCAATTGGTCAATCATTCGGAGCTGACATTCAAATCCAAATGATTGAATCTGTAAAATATCCAATTGTGAATGATAGCACTAGCATTATGATTGCACATAAGGTATGTAAAGAAATTGGATTATCCATGGAACCAATGGATCCGATGGCTGGTTCTGATAATTTTTCGGAATTTTTGCATAATTTTTCAGGGTGTTATGGGTTTATTGGTGCAAAGTCAACTAGAGTGGGGGCATGCGAAAGTCATCATCATCCTAAATTTGATATAGATGAAGCAGCGTTAGAAAAATCAATTTTATATCATTTGGCATATGTGAAAGAATTTTCTGGTCAATTTTTGTGGTGTAGTCACGAAAATTAACATTTTCTAGAGGTTTATAAAAAATAGTTAAAAAAAGGTTGACTCTATAACTGTTATATAGTTTATAGTGTTGCCTATGATAAAGAGGCAATGGCGCTTAAGAATATTAGGTGTTGTTGTCTCTTTTCAATTATAGAGGGAGAATATGTATGAAAGAAATATTACAATTAGGTGAGTTACAATGTGTACAAGGTGAAAAAGTACAGGGAATGTATACATTTGCAAATACAGATATTGTCGCACCTGTTACATTGATAAATGGGCATGGTGAAGGAAGGATGGTTTTAATTACATCAGGAATTCATGGTGGAGAGTATCCAAGTATTGAAGCAGTGATAGAGTTGGCCAGTGAATTGCAACCAAACGAAATACAGGGTAGTATGATTATTTTTCATCCAGTGAATGTGGAAGGTTTTTTAGACAGGGCATCTGGTGTATATCCCCCATCTAAAGAAAATTTAAATCGACAATATCCAGGTACTGAAGAGGGAACAATAGGGCAACGATTCGCATATGCATTAACCAATGATATTATAAAAAGATGTGATTTTATGATAGATACTCATGGTGGGGATCTTCATGAACAGTTACCTCCTTATGTATATTATCCAGGAGTAGGTGACGAAGATATTGTGGAACGTTCAAGACAAGCAGCATCAGTAGTAACAGTAAAATATATGGTCAAATCACAGTGTTGTGCCAATGCCTACCATATGTGTAATGGATTTGGGATCCCAAGCTTATTGTTAGAGATGGGCGGTAAGGGACTTTGGTCGCAGCAAGAAGTAGAAGATTATAAAAGTAATATTATAAATTTATTAAGACATGTAGGTGTTATAGATGAACCTGTAATTATGCCAGAAAAAGAAGCTTACGTAATAACCAATGCTGCCTATATTGATGCGACACATTCTGGATGTTGGTATCCATTAGTTGAATTGGAAGAATATGTGAAACAAGGACAGCTGATTGGTGTGATTAAAGATTTTTTTGGGAATATATTAGAAGAGGTATATGCAGAATTTGATGCATTGATTCTATTTAACACAGTATCTTTAGCAATTAGAGCAGGAGATCCGATCATTACATATGGTATATAAGATTAAAATTTAAACAGTATGAGGAGAGAAAAGATGATAGGAATGATTAATGAAGAATGGGAATTTGAAACAAGATTGTTAAATGAGGGTGCCTACTTTCGTCAAGAAACTAGTAGCCCAGAAGCATTGCCAATACATATGGCAACAGCCCATAATGCTATTGATTTAGAAGATTTAGAACGTAGATATGATGTAGGGGGGTATTGTTATAACAGAAACCGTAACCCTAATAGAACAGCATTAAACGAATTAATCAGTTGGTTAGAAGGGGGAGAAGCATCTATCGCTTGTGCATCAGGTATGGCAGCTATTTCAAGTGCAGTGATTGCTAATACAAAAGCAGGTGACCATATCCTTTCTGATAGGACTTTATACGGAGAATCGATTGAGATTTTTGAAGACATTTTAGGAAAATATCAAGTGGAAACAACATTTGCAGATTTTACAGATTTAGAGGATGTAAAATCTAAAATACAATCAAATACAGTAATGCTTTATACAGAAACTGTATCAAATCCTATGATTGCTGTACCTGATTTAAAAAAAATAGCAGATATGGCCCACGAAAATAATGCTATTTTTATTGTAGATAATACATTTATGACAGGAGCATTGATTCAACCACTTAAATTTGGTGCTGATATTGTAGTGAATAGTTTGACAAAATTTGCCAATGGTCACTCAGATGCAGTTTGCGGAGCGGTAACTGGAAAAGCAGAAATCATTAAGAAAATATACGATTTGCAGGTATTGCTTGGTTCCCAAGCTGACCCGTTTACTTCATGGCTCATTTGTAGAGGGGTTCGCACATTAAACCTTCGCATTAAAAAGCAAAGTGCAAATGCATTAGCACTTGCAAAAGCATTAGAAGTATCTCCATATGTCAAAAAAGTATTTTATCCAGGACTAGAAAAACATCCACAACATGACATTGCAACAAATGAATTTGGACCAAATTATGGTGGAATGCTTAGTTTAGAAGTGGATGAAGATCGAGATAAAATGAATACTTTCTTGAAAAATATGAATTTAGCACATTATGCTATGACATTAGGGGGATATAGAACAACTTTATCATATCCACCACTTTCTTCACATTATAATGTACCTGAAAAAGAACGTATTGAAATGGGTATTACAAATGGGCTGTTGAGAATTTCAGTGGGAATTGAAGAAGAAAAAGATATCGTGGCTGATTTTATGAAAGCATTAGAAATCGCATATGGCACATCAAAATAAATAACGGAAGAAAAATAGGATAATAAAAGGTCAATGGCGACGTAACAAGAGCACATTGACTTTTTTTATTATAAAAATGAGGAGTAGTGTAACTAGAATAAAAGATAATTTTTATTCGGAAATGTAAGTGTCGTGCTTTTTAAAAAGTGAGTATACTTAAAGTGATTATGAGAAAGGGATGAAATGAGCATGAGAAAAAAAGTAGTAGCAGTATTATTAACAGTAGCAATGGCGACCATGAGTCTTACCGCTTGTGGAGGTGCTGGTGCAGCAGAAACTGGCGCAACAGAAGAGAGTACAGAAGTAGTAGTAGAAAAAAATGAGGATGTAGTTTCGGCAGTATCAGAAGAAGATTTTGAAAGTATTGCAGATGAAATTATCATTGCAGTACAAAAGGAAGCGGTTACATTGGATCCGGTATTATTGGCTTATACAACTGATTTACAAATTGTAAATATGATTTGTGAAACACTTGTAAAAACGACAGATGATGGAACGGACACTATGCCAGGATTAGCAGAGTCATGGGATATTAGCGAAGATGGATTAGTGTATACTTTTCACTTAGTTCCTGATTTGACATTTTCGGATGGAACAGCAGTTACAGCAGAAGATTGGGAATTTTCTTTTGAACGAGCTATGACAACACCAGAAAGTTCTTGGGTGTTCTCGACGGATAATATTGCATCAGTTGAAGTTGTAGATGATACAACACTTGTGATTACATTAAAAGAATTAGCATTAAATTTACTTTCTAATTTATCATGCTTTAATGTTTCTTTACAATCAAAAGCACAATATGAAGCAACAAATGGTTATACTGATGCTGGAAGTTATCCAATAGGTACAGGTTCTTACTGTATGGAGGAATGGGTACAAGATGATCACATTACACTGATTGCAAATGAATATTATTATGGGGAACAACCAAAAACACAGACTATTAAGTTTTTAACTGTATCAGATGATAATTCAAGAATTATGATGTTAAAAGCTGGGGAAGTTGATATTATTACAGAAGTTCCATATAGCAATATGGAAGATATCAACAATACTGATGGATTAATTGGTGTAGGTATTAGTTCTACAAAGAATCAATACATTATCTTTAATCATACAGCAAATGATGCACTTGGAAGCACTGAGGTTAGACAAGCATTACTTTATGCAACAGATAAACAATTAATTGTAGATATGATACTTTATGGGTATGGGTCAGAAGCTGTTTCTTATATGCCTCAAAATGGATTATATTGGAATGATGAAATTGTACCAGTAGAATATGATACAGAAAAAGCATTGGAATTAATGGCAGAAGCTGGATATCCAGACGGATTTGAAATCGAAGTCTTGATACAATCTGGAAATGATACGTATGCTCAAATTGCAACTATTTTAAAAGATATGTGGGCAAAAGTAGGAATAGACTTAACGATTACAACATTAGATTCAGCAGCAGTTTGGGATTTAGAATCTACACTACAACATGACATGATCTTAAGTGGTTGGTCAGATGATTTACCTGACCCATCACAACTTGGTGCATATTGGTGGGATTATAGTGCTTCACAATGTTATTTTACAGGATATGATAATGTAGAAATACAAGAACTTTTTGCAGCAAGTCAAATAGAAACAGATGAAGCAGAAAGAGAAGCAATGTATTATGAATTACAACAAATTTTTTATGATGAAGTAGTTGCAATCAATATGTTCCATGCAGATGCAACGGTAGCTATGTCAGATGATATTAAAGGATATGTAGAAACACCATTATATAGTTATAGATTCGATCAATTAGTAAAAACAGTGGAATAAATAGATAAAATTTTATGGCAAGGGACGAGTGAAAGCTGACAAGTTGACACTCTGTAACTTGCTATAAGAAATATAAAGAATGGGTGATGAAGATGGATGTTTTAAATTATGTGTTAAAAAGAATCGTACAGATGATTCCAGTATTTATTATTGTAACAATTATTATATTTTTTATGATAAGAATGATACCAGGAGATCCAGCTGCTGTTATGTTAGGAACAAAGGCTACACCAGAAGCAATAGAAAATATGCGAGAAAAAATGGGATTAAATGATTCTTATTTTACGCAATTTATGGTTTTTTTGAAAGGATTAGTACAATTCGATTTAGGAACATCGATTAAATATAGTTCACCAGTTTCGCAACTAGTTGCAGATAAATTTTTAGTTACATTATCTCTTACAATTTTATCAACAATATTTACTGTTATCATCAGCTTTTCATTAGGATATCTTGGTGGTATGCATAAAGATAAATGGCAAGATCAAATTACTAGAGTAATTTCGCTGTTTGGACTTGCAGCGCCTACCTTTTGGATTGGATTATTACTATTGACTGTTTTTGCAGTAAATTTAAATTGGTTTCCAGTTGCCGGATGGGGAGATACATGGATTGACCATATTAGAGGATTGATTTTACCAGCAATCACACAAGCCTTAGGTGTATCTGCAGTCTGTATGAGAAATTTAAGAAATAATGTCATTGAGATTAAAAATAGTGATTATGTAGAATATGCAAAAAGTAAAGGTGTTACAGATCAAGTCATAAAACGAAGACATATTATTAGAAATGCATTGATTCCTACAGTTACATTATTATCTTTAAAAATTGCATATATGTTAGGGGGAAGTATTATTATTGAATCTGTGTTTTCATTGCCGGGTCTAGGTGCATTATTAGTAAATAGTATTTTGGCAAGAGATTATCCAGTAGTACAAGGCGTAGTTATTGTGTTTGTTGTGTTAGTTATGTTTATTAATTTAGCTACGGATATTTTATACTCTATTTTGGACCCACGAGTAAAACTAAGTTAGGAGAAGAGGAATGAAGAACAAAAAAGTGATTCATATGATACAAGATAATATGATTTTAGTAATTGGTATTCTTATTGTTTTGGTATTTGTCTTTTTTGCATTGTTTCCGAATCTGGTAACAGGTTATGACCCAGATGCAATTAATGCAAGAGATATGCTACAAGCACCTAGTGCTTCCCATTGGTTTGGGACGGACAATTATGGAAGAGATTTGTATACCAGAGTGATATATGCTACTAGAATTGATTTGTTAATTGGAATTGGTGCAATGATAGTGCCATTTATCGCAGGTACAACATTAGGTTTGATAGCAGGATATTATGGTGGAAAATTAGATAGTATCATTATGCGTATTGTTGATGTTTTTATGGCATTTCCGTACATGGTTCTTGCAATCGCTATCGTTGCCATAACAGGAGCTGGGATTAGTGCACTGTTTATTTCTATGTGGTTAGTAGGTTGGAAAGAATATACTAGATTAGTGAGAAGTGAAGTAATTGTGGTAAAGCAACAAGAATATATTCAAGCCGCTAAGGTGCTAGGATATGGAGATGGAAGAATTATTATAAGAAATGTATTACCTAACGTATTAAGTAGTGCTATTGTATATGCAGCATCAGATATTGTTATGTGTATGCTTTCAGGTGCCGCTCTTAGTTATTTGGGTTTAGGTGTGCAAATTCCATTGTCTGAGTGGGGGGCTATCATTTCAGATGGAAAAACATATTTGTCACAAGCATGGTGGATTACTTTTTTTCCAGGATTATTTTTAATGATTGCTGGGTTAGGATTTAGTTTGATTGGAGATGGATTATCTGATTTATTGAGAACAAAACACTAAATAACTTAAGTTGAGTAGTTACAAATGGAGGAATCATCCTAGAACGAAACATAAAATTTAGTTCGGGACCTCAGCATAAATGTTTGAGAATATGAGGGAAGTATGAAAAATAAGGACAATATAATTGAAGTAGAAGATCTAGAAATTAACTTTCTACATAATCATAATATCATAAAGGCTGTTAATGGTGTATCATTCCATATAAAAAAAGGAGAGACATTAGGATTTGTAGGAGAAAGTGGATGTGGAAAAAGTACAACAGCAAAAGCAGTGATGAGATTATTAGCAGAAAATGCAAATATTACCCAGGGATCGATTAACTATTTGGATCAAGAAATACTAGATTTAAATGACGACCAATTAAGAGGAGTCAGGGGAAAAGAGATTGGTATGATTTTTCAAGATCCTATGACTTCGCTAAATCCAGTACTAACAATCAAAGAACAAATATTTGAGCAATATATTGGTACAAGAATGACGAAAAAAGAAAAAAAACAAGCAGCTATCAGTATGTTAGAATATGTAGGAATTCCAGCACCAGAAAGACGAATTAAAGATTATATCTATCAATTTTCTGGAGGTATGCGACAAAGGGCTATGATAGCAATTACGTTAGCGGCAAAACCAAAATTGTTGATAGCGGATGAACCTACCACTGCATTAGACGTAACCATACAAGACCAAATTATAAAATTAATTAATAGAATGAAAAAAGAACTTGATATGAGTGTGCTATTAATTACACATGATTTGGGAGTGATTAGCCAAATGTGCGATAAAGTAGCCGTTATGTATGCAGGGTATATTGTAGAATATGCAGATGTAATCACACTATTTGCGACACCGAGACATCCTTATACAAAGGGATTGATTGAAGCTATTCCTAGTAAGAATAAGGATGAAAGGCCGTTAAAGTCAATTCCAGGCACAACACCAAATATGCAAACAATAGGTGTAGGATGTCCATTTGCCGAAAGGTGTGAATATTGCACTGATAAATGTACAGAAGTACTTCCAGAATTAGTGGATATTGGAGAGGGACATATGACTCGGTGTCATTATCCTCAGAGATTAGATACATACGAAGGACTTATTAAAATTTCTGAATAGAAAGGGGAAAGAAAATGGCAGAACAAGAAGTATTAATTCGTATTAAAAATTTGTATAAATCATTCCCCTTCAAAAGGAAGATTACAGATGTTATTATGCGGGAGCCACAAAGGGAAGTAAAAGCTGTAGATGGCGTATCTCTAGATATTAAGAAAAACGAAATTATCTCTCTAGTAGGGGAAAGTGGTTGTGGGAAAAGTTCTTTAGCAAGAACGATTATCAGGTTGTATGAGCCAGAACGCGGTGAAATTATTTATGGAGATACGGACATTGCACATTTTAATCATGTGAAAATGCAAGAATATAGAAAAAGGATGCAAATGGTATTTCAAGATCCCTATTCGTCTTTGAATCCTAGAATGAAAATAAGAGAAGTATTGACAGAAGAATTGCTATTTCATAATGTTTGTACCAAAGATCAGGTAGAAAATAAAGTATTAGAAATTATACAACAAGTAGGATTACCAGATACGGCATTAGATAGATATCCAAGTGAATTTTCAGGAGGTCAAAGACAAAGAATAGGAATTGCTAGAGCACTTGCGGTGAATCCAGAATTTATTATAGCGGATGAACCTGTATCAGCCTTAGATGTGTCTATTCAGGCACAAATCTTGAACCTTTTATTAGAATTACAAAAAAATTACGGTTTATCCATTTTATTTATTTCGCATGATTTAAGAGTTGTAAATTATATTTCAGATCGTGTTGCTGTTATGTATCTAGGGAAAATAGTGGAGATTGGAACAGCAAAAGATATTTATGAAAATTACCTACACCCATATTCTGAAGTTTTGTTAAAATCAGCGCCTAATATTGATCCAAGGATACGTTTAGAGAAACCGGTAATTGAAGGAAATCCACCTAGTCCAATAGATATTTTACCAGGTTGTAGATTTTGTAAACGTTGTAAATATGCTAAAAGTGTTTGTTTTGAAGAAGAGCCAGAGTTAAAAGAAGTGAAAGAGGGTCACTTTTGTGCCTGCTACAAATATCAAGATATATAAAAATATCTGAACAATAATAAAATTTTTTACACGGCAATTTGTATCTTACGGTTCAAAAATTGCCAGACTATAAGAAAGGTATGGATATTAGCATGGAAAATTATGTAATTACTATTGCCAGAGGATTTGGTAGTGGAGGTAAACAAATTGCATTACAACTTGCAAAAAAATTGGGAATTGAATGTTATGAAAATAGAGTATTGTATTTAGCATCTGAGATGTGTGAGGTAGATAACAAAAAAATTCTTGATGTAAACGAAAAATTAGAAAAGAAAAGTTTTAGCAAAGTATTACGAGAAATTCCTAGACAAATAATCCCGCTGCCGATAACAAGAACATTTAAGTCTGAAGATTTATTATTTGAAGCGCAAGCAGAAATTATTCGAAATTTAGCTAAAACAGAATCTTGTGTTATTGTAGGGAAATGTGCAGACTATATTTTACAACAGTACGATAATGTTATTAGTATTTATATAGAAGCACCGAGATTCTATTGTGTAAAGAGACTTATGGAAAAAACAGGATGTGAGAAAAAAGAAGCTCATATGTTAATTGAAAAGACGGATAAATATCGTGGGGAATATTATAAATATTATACAAAAGGAAATTATTGGACAAACCCAGTTAATTATGATATGACGTTAAACAGTGAAAAATTAGGCGAAACGAATTGTATCGAAATGATAAAGCAAGCGGTACGCCTCAAATTGAAACAAGATATTTAAAATAATATATTGACTCTGTAGCTATCATAGAGAGTATATTGTACATGAAAATAAGTTTTTATTTTATAATTGAGGAAAAATAATAAATCAATAGGAGCAAAATAATGGAAAAATTTGAATTTGATGATATGGAATTTTCAGAAGGTACGAGATTATTATATGAGGGACATAATGTGAATGGTATGTCTTTGGCACCAGAAGCAATGCCACTTTTTCAGACAAGTGCATTCACTATGACAAATCTTGATAATGTACAACAAACATACGATGAAAAAGGATATACATATGTCAGAACAAGAAATCCTAATAGAAAAGCGTTAGCAGATGCCATTACTTTTTTAGAAGGTGGTGTGGATAGTTTGATATTTAATTCTGGTATGGGTGCAATAACAACTACATATTTTGCATTGCTACAACCAGGAGATCATTTTTTATGTAATGAAAACATTTATGGAGAAACATTTGATGCAATCAAAATTCTTTTGAAAAATTATGGTGTAGAGGCAGAATTTGTGCCATTTGATAATTTGGATATGGTAAAGGCAGCAGTTAAACCAAACACAAAAATGTTGTATACTGAAGTAGCTAGTAATCCCACAGATCGTCTCTGTGATATTGAGGAAATTGCTAAAATTGCACATGAAGGAAATGCTTGGTTAATGGTAGATAATACATTTACTACACCTATTTGTTGCAAACCGATTGCTTTAGGAGCTGATATAGTAATTAACAGTTTGACTAAATTTTTAAATGGTCATTCTGATGCACTAGCAGGCTCTATTACGATTAATGATATGGATTTATATGCAAAAATACACGAAATTCGTATGCTTACTGGAACTAGTGCAAGTCCTCATACAGCATGGACCGTATATAGAGGGATTCATACAGCAGACTTAAGAATAAAAAAACAATGTGATAATGCAACAAAATTAGCAAAAGCATTGTCAGGAAATAAACATGTTTTAAAAGTGAATCACCCATCAGTAGAGACACATCCACAGTATGAACTCGGTAAAAAAATATTTAAAGGTCCAGAGTTAATGACTGGAATGTTAAGTTTTGAAATGCCAGCAGATAAGAAAAAAATATCGGTATTTATGGATAAATTGCATTTACCACATTATGCACCTACCTTAGGTGGAATTCGTTCTACATTATCTTATCCTTTACTTTCTTCACACATGCATGTGCCAGAAGCGGAATTGGTAAAAATGGATATCTCAGTAGGCTTGATGAGGGTATCAGTGGGAATTGAAGATGCTGAAGATCTCATTAAAGATTTTAACAATGCATTGACTGTGTTTGATGAATAGTTATATAAGGATCAAAATTAAGAAATGAAAAGAGGGGTAAGGAAGATGTTACGTGAAAAATTACCAGAAATTGTATCAGAAGTAGTTCCAGGAGCAAAATCAAAAATGTTGTTGGAAAGAAGAAATGCAGCCATACCAAAAGCCATGTCAGGTAGTACATATCCTATTTGTATTGCACGTGGAGAAGGTGCTATGTTGGAAGATTTAGATGGTAATGTGTTCTTAGATTGGATCGGTGGTGTAGGTGTTTTAAATGTAGGTTATTCGAATCCAGAAGTAGTAGAAGCGGTAAAAGAACAAGCTGAGAAATATTTCCATACTATTTTTAATGTAGTAGTGCATGATGGGTATGTTACACTTGCTGAGAAGTTTAATGAAATTATGCCAGTGCGTGGAGAAGAGAAGAAAACTTATTTTGCAAATAGTGGAGCAGAAGCTGATGAAAATGCAATTAAAGTAGCGAAAGCATACACAAAACGTTCTAATATCATTTGTTTCTCTGGTGCCTTTCATGGTAGAACAAATTTGACTATGGCATTAACTGCTAAAAAAGCATATGCAATTGGAATGGGACCATTCCCAGATG
The DNA here is from genome assembly GCA_044425705.1 of Eubacteriales bacterium. Classification (GTDB taxonomy): domain Bacteria; phylum Bacillota; class Clostridia; order Lachnospirales; family Lachnospiraceae; genus JAWXVD01. The sequence continues at coordinate 16,058 of JAWXVD010000016.1, forward strand.
GTATTTATCGTGCAGAATACCCATATATGTATAGAGCGCCAAAAGGATATAGCGAAGAAGAGGCGATTCAATATTATATTGATAAATTAATTAAATTATTTGATGAAGCAACACCAGCCAACCAAGTGGCGGCTATTTTAATGGAGCCATTACAAGGTGAAGGTGGTTTCATAGCGGCACCTATCCCATTTGTGAAAGCTGTCAGAGAAATCTGTGATAAATACGGCATTTTATTGATTGCGGACGAAGTGCAATGTGGTAACTGCAGAACAGGAAAATATTTTGCATCAGAATATTGGGCAGAAGCAGGTGCTGCGCCAGATATTATTACTACTGCAAAATCAATGGGTGCAGGTTTGCCGATTAGTGCAATTACAGCAAGAACAGAAATTATGGATGCAGTGATTCCAGGAACCATTGGTGGAACCTATTGTGGAAATCCTGTAGCAGCAGCTTCAGCATTAAAAACAATGGAAATTTTAAAAAGAGATGATTATGCGGGAAAAGCAATGTATATTGGTGAAACTATGAGCAAAGCATTTTGTGCAATGATGGATAAGTATGAAATTATAGGTGATGTTCGTGGTATGGGTGCTATGATTGGTGTGGAATTTGTTACTGATAAAGAAACAAATGAGCCTAATAAAGCAGCGGTAGATGCTATGGTACAAAAAGGTATTCAAAAGGGATTATTATTAGAAAATGCTGGTTCAGCAGGTAATGTAATTCGTTTCTTGGCACCACTTTGCATGACAGATGAACAAATGGCAAAAGGAATTGAAATTTTTGAAGAATGTATCAGAGAAATTATCGAAGAATCATAAGAGAGGTCTAGGTATTGGTATGAATTTTAATTATAATTTGCCAACGAATTTATTGTTCGGTAGAGGAAGAGTGTCAGAGATTGGAACTGTAACAGCTCCTTATGGGAAAAAAGCATTGATTGTAACAGGATTCAATAGTACAAAAAAATCTGGTTTACTAGATAGAACCATTCAATACTTGAAAGATGCAGAAATAGAAAGTGTGGTTTTTGATCAAGTCAGTGCCAATCCATTGACTACAACGGCTATTGCAGGAGCGGAACTAGCAAAAGAGGAAAGCTGTGATGTGGTGATTGGTTTAGGTGGTGGGAGTATTATGGATTGTGCCAAAGCCATTGCTTTCTTGACTGTTAATGAAGGAGATATTAGTGATTATATTTTTAATAAATTAGTTTCTAATAAAGCATTGCCTATTATTTTAGTACCTACTACATGTGGAACGGGAAGTGAAGGAAATGGTTTTGCTGTATTAACAAATCCAGAGAATGGAGATAAAAAATCGCTTCGTTGTAATGCTATTGTAGCAAAAGCTTCTATTATCGATTCGGAATTAATGGAAACTATGCCAAAACATATTTTGGCAAGTGTAGGATTTGATGCTTTATGCCACAATATGGAAGCTTATATTTCAAAAATTAGTCAACCACTCACAGATGCCATGAGTTTACAAGCGATGCAATTAGTTGGAGAGTCGCTAGTAGATTTATTTGAAGGAAATGGTAATCCGACAGATTGGGATAATATTAGTTGGGCAAGTACGGTGGGGGGTATGGTAATTCATTCGGCAGGAGTTACGGTGTCCCATGGAATGGAGCATCCAGCCAGCGGGTTGAGAAACATTGTTCACGGAAATGGTTTATCTGCATTAACGCCTGTTGTTATGGAAAAAAGTTTGGGCAGTGTGCCAGAAAAATTTATTAATATTGCAAAATGTCTTGGTGGCGAAAGTGAAAAGGATTGTGTAACAAAAATTAAAGAGTTGATTACAAAATTAGAGTTACCTCTAACATTATCAGAACAAGGTGTTTTACCAGAGGATATAGAGTGGATGGTAGAGAATTGTTTTAAAGTATCGGCTGCAGGTATTCAAAATCATCCAATCCTATTTACAAGGGAAGAAATTAAAGAAATTTATGAGAGTGCATTATAAAAATTGAAAAGACGTTATTTAGTGGGAAGGAAGATAGGTTGAAAAAATAAATTTTTCAACCTATCTTCCTTCTATTACAATAGCATGGGCGATGCCAGGAATACTTTGCCCTTCATTTAAACTTGTTTTAGAAAGAAGTGCACCAGTGGGAACGAAAAGAATACGTTTCCAAACTTTTAGCTTTATTTGATGAAGTAAATAGGATGCACAAACAGTAGCACTGCAACCACAGCCTGAACCACCAGAATGAGTATCTTGTAAGGTGTTGTCAAAAATTTCAATGCCACAATCCATATGTTGGTTTGAAATATCCAGTCCTTTTTGTCGTAATAAATCTAGTAATGCTATTTGGCCTACTTTCCCTAAATCACCAGTAATAATTTTATCGTAATCTTCTGGTTTTCTATTAAAATCACGCATATGTTGATAAATGGTGTCACAGGCACTTGGAGCCATACAAGCCCCCATATTCATGGCATCTTTAAGACCATAATCTACAATTTTACCAGTAGTAAAACCAGTGATTTTAGCTAAATCATCTGCTGAAGAGCAACGTTTTAATAAAAAAGCACCGCTGCCAGTAACGGTCCAGGTTGCAGATAGAGGACGTTGATTTCCATACCCTAATGGAAAACGAAATTCTTTCTCGGCACTACAAAAATGACTAGACGTGACACAGATAATTGCATCAGCGTACCCACCAGCTAAAGTCATGCTAGCTAACCCTAGGGTTAGACCACAAGTGGAACAAGCACCATAAGTACCAAACAATGGTGTGTGAAAAGACATTAATCCAAAACTAGAGGCGATAGATTGTCCTAGTAGATCACCAGCGAATAAATATCGAATATCAGTGATGTCAAGTTTTGCTTTCTCTAATAAAGTATCTACAGCACTTTTTTGTAGCTTACTTTCTGCTTCCTCCCAACAAGAGCATCCAATCATATCATCTTCATAAATAATATCAAAATAATGACCTAGCGGACCGTCGCCTTCCTTTTTTCCAACAACAGCAGCACTTTCGTGGATAAAAACAGGATGTTGAAAGGAAATACTTTGCTTTCCCATAGTTTGTGTAATGCACTGGTCTGAAAAAGAATCAGTGTGATTTTCATAAATAGCCATAATGAAGACCTCCTTGTATTCATATGAGTTATCTTGTTACAGTTTACGCAGTACTACGCATTTACTGCATAGTACGTGTGAGCTGTAACGTTATCTTATCCTTAAATCAGAAATTTATACTGTGGGAGTATGAAAATTATTTTTCATAGCCAGAATATTATGCTATACTGTAATTTGATATTGTGTAAAACAGGCTACCACAATATGAAATGATTGGATATGAAAGGTATGGGGATACTATGATTAGCATTATTATTCCAGTTTACAATGGTGAAAAATATATTGAAAGATGTATCATGAGCATATGTAACCAGACATGTAAAGATGTTGAAATTATACTAATAGATGATGGTTCTACAGATAATAGCTTAATGGTATGCCAGCAATTGTCAAAGGTTTATTCATTTATAACAGTCATACATCAAGATAATGCAGGTGTTTCTAGTGCAAGAAATAGGGGATTGGAACGAGCAAATGGGGAATATATTACATTTGTAGATATAGATGACTGGTTAAAGCCAACCATATTAGAAAGTATGCTAAAAGTAGCAGTCAATGAGCAATCACAACTGACTATATGTGGATTTGAAGAGTGTAGAGAAAATCAATTTCAGCAAGAGCAACAGAAAGATGATACACCGATAGGAAATGTGAAGTTATTGAATAAGAGTGATTATGTGTCCGATTATTTATTGAGAGGGAATACAAGATGTTGGAGCATTCTTTTCACAAAGTCTGTAATAGGTAATATACGTTTTAGAAGTGGTATATCAATAGGAGAGGATATGCTTTTCTTAGTTGATCTAGTACAAAATATTGAAAAAGTAAGTGTATTAGAGGAAAAAGGATATTGTTATTTTATCAATGAAGAAGGAGCTATGTTTTCAGAATTTAAGGAAAGCTATATGGATCAGATTACTTGCTGGGAAATGGCAAGAGAAGTGATGCATATTGATTATCCAGAAAACATAAATCGTATCAGTAGTATCATTATGATTTCTACCATGCTAGTTGCTAGTAAAATAGCTTTGTTATCAAGTGCAGAAAGAAGGAAGAACAAAGAGCATATTGAAAAATTAAAAATTACTATACAAAGAGAAGGTGAAAATAAAGATGCGATGGCGTTGTTGGATTGTGGATATAGAATAAAAATAAAACTATTCCAAATGAGTGAAAGTTTATATTTTTCCATTTATCATTTTTGGAGTAGAATTAAAAAATAGACATAAAATGATAACTATTCAGTTATATAAAATAAGCTTTCGGAATTTCATCAAACAAAAATTCTGAGAGTACATATGAAGTGGGAGTGAGGATGAATGAAAAAAAATATAATATTAATTGGAATGCCTGGTGCAGGAAAAAGCACAGTTGGAGTTGTTGTTGCAAAGTGTTTGGGATTTCGTTTTGTTGATTCGGATTTAGTGATTCAAGAAGAAACGGGGAAATTATTGCATGAAATTATTACAGAAGAAGGACTAGAAGGTTTTTTAGAGATCGAAAATCAAATCAATGCAAAATTAGAAGTTGAGCATTCTGTTATTGCAACAGGTGGAAGTGTTATCTATGGGAAGGAAGCCATGGAGCATTTACGAGAAATTGGTAGTGTAGTATATTTAAAATTGAGCTTAGAGGATATTGCTGAACGATTAGGTGATTTACATGAACGTGGCGTGGCATTAAAAGAAGGACAAACGCTGTCTGATTTATATGAAGAAAGATCTGTATATTATGAAAAATATGCGCATCAATTTATAGACTGTACAAACAAGAGTATTAGGGAGATTATGTTTGAAATTGTGAATAAGTTTAAAACAAAAGGGAGATACTAAAAGCATAAAATATTCGATATGATTTTCAGAAAGGTGAGAATGTGTAAATGGATTATTTGAATGCTTTTTGGGTAGGTGGAGTGATTTGTGCTTTCGTGCAAATTTTGTTGGAAAAAACAAAATTGATGCCAGGTAGAATTATGGTGATTCTAGTATGCACAGGTGCAGCACTTTCATTTTTAGGAGTTTTTGAATCACTAAAAGAATATGCAGGTGCTGGTGTAACAGTGCCTTTAATTGGCTTTGGCCATATTTTAATGACTGGTGTTATGGATGCAGTTGATGAAAGTGGGTTTCTAGGTTTGTTTCAAGGTGGGTTTCAAGCCAGTGCAGTGGGCATATCGGGAGCGTTAATTTTTGGATATCTAGCAAGTTTGATTTTTCAATCAAAAATGAAAAAATAAAAGAGATATTTCAAGGTGTATCCGTGAAATATCTCCTAAAAAAATTCTATAATTCTTCAAAAGAAATCTGCTTTCCAAGTAAAAAATTTTTTATGGTAGTATCCCATAAGGCGTCTGGAGACTTATCTAATACAAAAGAGGAAAATGAGGTGCCAGTTGTTAATAGTAAGCCATTACTGTCAAATTTAATGGTTAGTACAAAGGTTTTTATTTGTGTATTAAAAGAAGAAAGATTACCTTTTTCTAAAGTAGAATATACATGTTCTGGCATTAAATTTAATACGAATTTAAAGTAAGTTGGTGTTTTCTTTCCTTTTACAAGAGAAAGACAGATAGGGCGTACTGTGCTCCATTTAGAAAATTCATAGGAAAAAATTTCAGGATCTTCTAGTTCTTCTTTTGTATAAAATTCCTTGTTTTGATGTCCATCAATTATAAAATTATTATAAGTAGATATGGTTGCCTCTTCCAATAAAAAGGAATCAAAGCAATCGGAATTTAGTAATTTATTCATAAATTGTTTTACTTCGGTGATTTGTAATGCAATCATAGCGACCTCGATTCTGATGGTGAATTTATTTTATGTTTTCAGTATAGTCAATTGTAGATTTAATTTCAAGTAGTAAAAATAGTGTAATGGTTAATGTTCACCGTCACACGAAACATTGGGTTGTAAAAAGTAACAGCATTGGACTTTACAAAATATAGGTATACGTGCTATTATAAGTAGTAATAAGAACTATATATAAGGAGTGCGAGAAAATGAAATATAAAATTGTAGTGGATAGTTGTTGTGAATTACCAGAAGAATTGAAAAAAGATGATAGATTTGAAATTGTTTCACTGGAAATTGAAGTGGGAAATCACAGACTAGTTGATGACGAAACTTTTGATCAGGCAGATTTTCTAAAGAAAGTTGCAGCGGCATCAGATTGTCCTAAATCATCGTGCCCTTCTCCAGATAGTTATATGGAAAGCTATAGAACAGAAGCAGAGCATGTATATGTTGTAACCTTATCTAGTAAGTTAAGTGGAAGTTATAACAGTGCAGTATTAGGAATAGATTTATATCATGAAACATATGGTGAAAAATCAATCTATGTGGTTGATTCTTGGTCTGCATCAGGAGGAGAATTACAGTTAGCGTTAAAAGCAATGGAATTAGAAGAAATGGGAACATATTCTTTTGAAGAAATAGTGAGACAATTAGATGACTACAGAAATAATATGAATACTTATTTTGTATTAGATAATTTAGATACTTTACGAAAAAATGGTAGATTAACAGGTGTAAAAGCATTGGTGGCTACAACTTTAAGCATTAAACCAGTTATGGGCGCAAAAGAAGGTGTCATCGTACAACATAGCCAAGCTGTCGGTATCAAAAAGGGATTGAAAAAAATGGCAGAGTTATCTATTAGCAAAGTTGTCAATCCTGAACAGAGGAGATTGATTATTACCCATTGTAATAATTTGGGACGAGCCGAACTAGTAAGAGATTTTATTCTCTCAAAGGTAAGTTTCAAAGAGACGATTATTCTGGATACAGCAGGAATTAGTAGCTTATATGCTAACGACGGTGGAGTCATTCTAACCATGTAATAGAATAAAAATTAAACTTGATACTCTTTTACTAATTTTTTTAAAGGAGAATAAATTCTAGGTGAGATTGAAAGTTTATCTCCGTTATTCATAATAATAGAAAATAAGCCAATGTGACGGATATAGCGCGCATTGGCTATTGTTTTTTTATTGGGCATAAAGAGAGAAGGAAAAGGGACAAAATCCATCCATAAATTATGAATAGAGTCAATTGCTGTGCATGTGGTATTATTTTTTTTATAAATAACAGTCAAATAATCCTTATGTACACAATATAAGAAATCTTCTTCAGGGATACCAAAGGTGGAAATTTCACTTCTAAAGGTTAGTCTTGGACGATAATCAGCATTTGTGTGCTCTACTAAAAAAGTACACATTTCATTTAAGTCAGCTTTTTTAATTGGTTTTTTTAAAAAATAACTGTCGGTTGGAAGATTTTCACATTTTTCATAGTCAATAGTAGAACTGCAAAAAACAATAGGAACGGAAACACCACTATTGCGTAAGGTGTTTACCATCATCCAAATATCTGGAGTTGTGGTAGTAATATCAAAGAAGTAGGCATCATAGCTCATGGCTGATGCAAGTAATGACAAGGGATTACCAAAAGAGTCAATATAAAATACACCAGTAGTAGAAATTCGAGAGTCTGACTCTCGACCCAATAGGCGTTCCATTTGTTTTCTGTCAGCAATATTATCGTCACATATAGCAATACGCATAAAAAATCCCCCCGTGAATTCATTATTTTATAGAATGGTAAAAGTGATAGATGAGTTATAAATAAAAATCAAGAAACTTATTTGCAGAATTAAGATGAAGGGCATTCCATAAAGAAAATACCAATGCCTGGTTTTATGATGGAAAAAATGCATACCTAAGATGGAACCAATACTCCCGCCCATGATAGCTAAGGTGAAGAGTGTGGCTTCTGGGATTCGAAAAGCATGGCGTTTAGCACGGCGCTTATCTATTCCAAAAGCAAAAAAACCTAACATATTTATGATAATTAAATAGCCAATAATGATAAATATCACATCCATAGTATTGATCTCCTTGGTAAAATTATTGCGATGCATAAATAATAACTATAGAATTTAGTATAGCATAAGGAGATATCAGATACAATTGACATTTCGATAAAAAAATAGTTCCAGTTTTTGTAAACTGGAACTATTTGAAATATTATTTTTGATTTTCTTTTACTTCTTGCATTTTCATAGCACGAACTTTACATGAAAGGCCGAATAAGTTGATAAATCCTTCAGCATCATGGTGGTCATATAAATCACCAGTTGTGAATGAAGCGATGCTTTCGTTATATAATGTATAAGGAGAAGTTGTACCAGCTTTTGTAATATTACCTTTGTAAAGTTTGAATTTCACTTCACCTGTTACATATTCTTGTGTAGAAGTAATGAATGCTTGTACTGCTTCGCGAAGTGGTGTAAACCATTTTCCTTCGTATACGATTTGTGCTAATTTGTTACCCATATCCATTTTAGCAGCATAAGTATCTCTGTCTAAAATTAATTCTTCTAATTGTTGATGTGCTTCATAAAGAATCGTTCCGCCTGGAGTTTCATATACACCACGAGATTTCATTCCAACTACACGGTTTTCTACGATATCAACAATACCCACACCATGTTTTCCACCTAATTCATTTAAGGTACGAATGACATCAGAAACCTTCATTTCTTTTCCATTGACACTAGTAGGAATACCTTTTTCAAAAGTCATAGTAACATATTCACCTTGGTCTGGAGCTTTTTCGGGAGTTGTTCCTAGAACTAATAAATGATCAAAGTTTGGTTCGTTTTCAGGTTCTTCTAATTCTAAACCTTCATGGCTAATGTGCCAAAGGTTACGGTCACGGCTATAGCTTGAATCAGCAGAAAATGGAAGGTCAATTCCATGTGCTTTACAATATTCGATTTCGTCTTCACGAGATTGCATTGTCCAAGCATCATTTCTCCAAGCAGCAATAATTTTTAAGTCAGGAGCAAGTGCTTTGATACCAAGTTCGAAACGAATTTGATCATTTCCTTTTCCGGTAGCACCGTGGCAAATAGCAGTAGCACCTTCAAGACGAGCTATTTCTACAAGACGTTTTGCAATCACTGGACGCGCCATAGAAGTACCTAATAAATATTTGTTTTCGTATACAGCATGTGCTTGTACACATGGAACTACATATTCATCACAGAACTCATCAATTACATCTTCTATGTAAAGTTTTGTGGCACCGCATAATTTTGCACGTTCTTCTAATCCATCTAATTCTTCACCTTGTCCACAATCGATACAAACACAAACTACATCATAATCAAAATTTTCCTGTAACCAAGGAATAATTGCTGTGGTATCCAAACCACCTGAATACGCTAAAACTACTTTTTCTTTCATTTTTTCTTTCCTCCATATAATATTCATGATTCTTAAAGCTTTTGATTTCTATTTATGAGTAAAACTAAAACTATTTTAAGAGTATAATTGCAATTTTACTATAAGTATTATCTCGACTAAAAATAATATACACCAATTTTATTCATAATGCAAGGGGAAAATTGTGCATAAATAGATAAAATAATGCATAAATATTAATAATATAAAAATAAAGTTGCATATTTTTAAGAAAAGATGTATAATCATGCAGAACGTGATAAAAACATCTATACATAGAAGAAAATAAGTTGTAAAATAGAAGAGAATATAATATTACGGTTCACATGAAATGATGGATTTTGTATAGTTATAGGTCACGTGTGAACTGTAAGAATATGAAGAAATGAGCATGAAAAGTTTTGTATAAAAATGCTTAGAAATGAGGGAATATGATTAAAGTAGGGATTATAGGAGCCACAGGATATGCTGGTGGTGAATTAGTAAGAATTTTATTGCAACATAAGGAAGTTGAAATTAAATGGTATGGTTCAAGAAGTTATGTTGATAAGAAATATAGTGATGTTTATCAGAATATGTTTCAATTAGTAGATGATGTCTGTATGGATGATAATATGGAAGAGTTAGCAAATCAAGTAGATGTTATTTTTACAGCCACACCACAAGGATATTGTGCATCTTTAGTAACAGAAGAAATTTTATCTAAGGTAAAAATTATCGATTTAAGTGCTGATTTTCGTTTGAAAGATGTGAGCGTGTATGAGGAATGGTATGGTATAGAACATAAGTCACCAGAATTTTTAGAGGAAGCAGTGTATGGTTTATGTGAAATCAATGCATCTGCTATTAAAGATGCTAGATTAATTGCTAATCCAGGCTGCTATCCAACTTGTTCTACACTTTCAATTTATCCTTTATTAAAAGAAGGAATCATTGACAAGAATAGTATCATTATTGATGCAAAGAGTGGTACGTCAGGTGCAGGGAGAGGGGCTAAGCTTGGCAATCTCTATTGTGAAGTGAATGAAAATATTAAAGCATATGGTGTGGCAACTCATAGACATACGCCAGAAATTGAAGATCAGTTAGGACAAGTGATAGAGGAGCCAGTCTATTTGAATTTCACACCACATTTAGTACCTATGAATCGTGGCATTTTAATTACAGCCTATGGAAATTTAATTCCAAAAGAAGATGGAACATTGCCAACTTATGAAGAAGTAAAAGCAATTTATAATAACTATTATGCTGATAAAAAATTTGTAAGGGTATTAGATAAAGATCTTTGTCCGGAAACCAAATGGGTAGAAGGCAGTAATTTTGTGGATGTGAATTTTAAAATTGACCCAAGAACAAAACGTGTTATTATGATGGGTGCAATGGATAATTTAGTAAAGGGTGCAGCAGGTCAGGCGGTACAAAATATGAATATTATGTTTGGATTACCACAAGCAACAGGATTAGAACTTGTGCCAATGTTTCCATAAAGAAAGAGAAAAAAATAAGCTATAGATATGAGGGAAGAAATGATACGAGCAATGGAAATAGAGGATTATGACGGTGTACATAGCTTATGGATGGGAATAAAAGGTTTTGCAATCAGAAGTATTGATGATTCTAGGATTGGTGTAGAACGATTTATTCGCAGAAATGAAGGCATTAGCGTGGTGGCAATAGAAGATGAAAAGATTGTAGGAGCCATTCTTTGTGGACATGATGGAAGACGAGGTTGTTTGTATCATGTATGTGTGGACCCAGATTATAGATTAAAGGGAATCGGAACACAAATGGTAACGGAATGTATGAAGGCATTGCAAAAAGAAAATATCAGTAAAGTATCCTTAATTGCTTTCGCGAAAAATGATATAGGAAATACATTTTGGAAAAAAATTGGCTGGGAACAGCGGTTAGACTTAAATTATTATGAATTTGTATTAAATACAGAAAATATTACAAAATTCAATGAGTAATAGTAGGGGTAGAAAGTGAGGAGAAAAATGGACAAGATAAAAGGCGGAGTGACTAGTCCAATAGGATTTCATGCGGCTAGTGTAGCAGCGGAAATTAAATATAAGGATAGAAAAGATATGGCCATGATTTACAGCAAGGAGCCATGTCATGTAGCAGGTGTATTTACTACTAATGTAGTGAAAGCAGCTTGTGTCACATGGGACAAAGAAGTTGTCGCCAATTCAGAAGGGGCACAGGTAGTGGTAGTCAATGCAGGTGTGGCCAATGCGTGTACAGGATATCAAGGATATGAGTACTGTAAAGAAACAGCTATGGCAGCAGCTGATTTATTAGCGATAGAAGAAGATCAAGTATTGGTAGCCTCTACAGGAGTGATTGGTATGCAGTTGCCAATTGAACGCATTGTAGCAGGGGTGAAGGCAATGGTACCTATGTTAGAGGAAAGTCAAGAAGCGGGAACTATGGCAGCTGAAGCAATTATGACAACAGATACCATATCTAAGGAAGTTGCGTATAAAGCGATGATTGATGGAATTGAAGTGACAGTAGGCGGTATGTGTAAAGGTTCGGGAATGATTCATCCTAATATGAGTACTATGTTAGGCTTTTTAACAACAGATATTGCAATTTCAAAAGCATTATTACAAGAAGCATTAAGTGAAGTAGTTGTAGACACTTTTAACATGGTATCGGTAGATGGTGATACCTCTACAAATGATACCTTACTAGTGTTAGCAAATGGTATGGCTGGTAATGTTGAAATTACAGAAAAGAATGAAGCTTACCATGTGTTTGCTTCTATATTAGAAGCAGCATGTGGTGACTTAGCACAAATGATGGCAGGTGATGGAGAAGGTGCGACAGCGCTATTTGAAACTAAGGTAATCCATGCTAGATCAAAAGAAGATGCAAGAATTCTTGCTAAATCTGTTATATGTTCTAGCTTAACAAAAGCTGCAATCTATGGGCATGATGCAAACTGGGGAAGAATTCTTTGTGCTTTGGGATATTCGGGAGCACAATTTGATCCAGAAAAAATTGAATTATTCTTTGTAGGAAAGAAAGAACAAATTCAAATCTATAAAGATGGTGTAGCAACAGATTATAGCGAAGAAGAAGCTAGTAAAATCTTAAGCGAACCGAAGGTTTGTGTTTTGGTAGATATGAAAGATGGGGAAGAAGAAGCAACAGCATGGGGATGCGATTTGACCTACGATTATGTAAAAATTAATGCAGATTATCGTTCGTAAAGGGTAGTGTGAAAAATAAGATTTTTCACACGGCAATTTGTACCTTACGGTCCAAAGTTGCCAGACTGAGAGAAAGGGATGGTTATTAAAATGGAACAAAAAGAAATGGATCAAGTAATGGAAAAAGCAGCAGTGCTTATTGAGGCATTACCTTATATACAACAATTTAATCGTAAAATTATTGTAGTAAAATATGGTGGAAGTGCTATGAGTAATGAAGAATTACAAAAAAAGGTGATTCAAGATGTGACATTATTAAAATTAGTAGGATTCAAGCCGGTGATTGTACATGGTGGCGGCAAGGCTATCAGTAGTTGGGTTGGAAAAGTTGGGAAAGAAGCAGAATTTGTAAATGGACTTCGTGTAACAGATGATGAAACTATGGAAATTGCAGAAATGGTTCTCGGTAGAGTCAATAAAAATTTGGTTCGTATGGTACAAGAATTAGGTGTAAAGGCCATAGGAATTAGTGGAAAAGATGGTGGACTATTAAAGGTTGAGAAGAAATTATCAGGAGGACAAGATATTGGATTTGTAGGTGAAGTAACAGAGGTAGATGCATCCGTTATTCACAGCTTAATCGAAAAAGATTTTATCCCAATTGTAGCACCCATAGGATTAGATGATCAGTTCGACACATTCAATATTAATGCAGATGATGCGGCTTGCGCTATTGCAAAGGCAATTGGAGCAGATAAACTAGTATTTTTAACTGATATTGAAGGGTTGTATAAGGATATTAATGATCCAACATCATTTATCTCTAGAATTACAGCAGATAAAGCAGAGCAACTGATTGAAGAAGGATTTATTGGTGGTGGTATGTTACCAAAATTGAACAATTGTACTTCTGCCATCAAAGAAGGTGTTAATAGAGTCCATATTTTAGATGGTAGAATTCCACACTGTTTATTATTAGAAATTTTTACAAACAAAGGAATTGGAACAGCTATTATCAAAGAGGAAGAATGAAGTTAAGGTTACTGATTACGTGTTATTAAGTTCAGAAGGGAGAAGTAAGGAAAGATGATGAAACAATATATTGAAGAAGCAGAAGCTGCCCTTTTACATACCTATAATAGATATCAAATTGTTTTAGATAAAGGAGATGGTGTTTATTTATATGATATGGAAGGAAAGAAATACTTAGATTTTGTATCAGGAATTGCTGTATTCGCATTGGGATATAACAATAAAGCGTATAATGATGCGTTGAAAGAACAAATAGATAAAGTGATTCACACATCCAATTTTTATTACAATGTTCCGGCCATCGAAGCTGCAAAAAAAATAAAAAAAGTATCTGGTATGGATCGAGTATTTTTTACCAATAGTGGTGCAGAGGCTGTCGAAGGCGCTTTGAAAGCAGCAAAAAAATATGCATATACTAGAGACGGACATGCAGATCATGAAATTATCGCAATGAATCATTCTTTCCACGGCAGAACCCTAGGTGCTCTTTCGGTTACAGGAAATCCACATTATAGAGAAGCATTTGAACCATTATGTGGAAATATTAAATTTGCTGATTTAAATGATTTTAATAGTGTATTAGAGCAAGTAGGTGAAAAAACATGTGCTATTATTTTTGAAACAGTACAAGGAGAAGGTGGCATTCATCCAGTTACGCAAGAATTTATGGAACAAGTGAGAGCGCTTTGCGATGAAAAAGATATTTTATTAATTTTAGATGAAATACAATGTGGTATGGGAAGAACTGGACACATGTACGCATGGCAAAAATATAATGTAAAACCAGATATTATGACTACAGCAAAAGCCCTCGGTGGTGGAGTACCTGTAGGTGCCTTCTTGATGAGTGAAGCAGTAGCAAAGATGTCTTTAACTAGTGGAGATCATGGAACAACATATGGTGGAAATCCATTGGCAACAGCAGCAATTAATAAAGTACTTGATTTATTTGAGGAGAACCATATAATAGAACATGTAACACAAGTTGGTGAATACTTAGAAAAACAATTGGATTCACTTGCTTCAAAATATGAATGTATCGAAACAAGAAGAGGTGTTGGCTTAATGCAAGGACTTGTTTTTGATAAGTCGGTTGGAGAAATTATTATCAAAGCATTAGAAAAAGGCTTGATATTAATTAATGCTGGACCTAATATTATTCGTTTTGTACCACCGTTGATTATTACAGAAAATCAGGTTGATACAATGATTTCTATTTTAGAAACCTGTATTTTAGAATAAGGTATATTTTATTTGGAATAAAGCATAGGTGAACAGTAATTGAGAATAGGTTCATGACTACTGGCTAGAAAAGAAAGGCATGGTTATTTTAAATTTATGGATATGAAAAAAAGATTGATTTCGGTTCTACTTTGTGTGTTGATGGTTTTTAGTGTAGTAGAAGTGGGCAAGCTAAATACTATAGGAAATGATGAGGGGATGTTCCAACAAAAACCTACCATATATTTTTGGTACACGGATGAAAATTTGAGTGATTATATTAGCAGCATGGCATTAAAATTCAACGAAGAATATAATGTTCGTGTGACCCCTGTATTACAATCAGGATTAGAATATTTAGAAGAAATTAATCAAGAGTCTTTATATACACAAACGGTTCCAGATATTTATCTGATAACAAACGATTCCTTAGAAAAAGCGTATTTGTCAGGTTTGGCTTGTGAGATAGAAGATGCAGAAGGTACTGTTAGTGAAGAGAATTTCTCATCATCAGCATTAAAAGCAGTTACTTATCAAGGAAAAGTGATAGGATATCCATATTATGCGGAAACCAGTGCTTTTTTATATAATAAAACGTTCTTAGAAGATTGGGCAGAGACACAAATTTTAGCTGAAATAGATGCGCAGGCAGGAGAAGAAGCACAAGAAGAAGTGGATGAAGAGGGAAGTGGAGAAGCAGAAGTTAGCGTGGTAGAAGAAGAACCAGAAATTACTGATGAGGAATTGACCCAGCAAGTGGCAGAACGAGTTTCAACCTTGATTCCTTCTACCTTTGATGAATTACTAGAATTTGCAAATTCATACGATGCCCCAGTAGGAGTGGAATCAGTATTTAACTGGGATGTTGAGGATATATTTTATAATTATTTCTTTATCGGGAATTATATGAATGTAGGTGGTGAATACGGAGATAATCCTGACGATATCAGCATTTATAATATTGAGGCTATTACAGCTATGAAATTATATCAAGATATGAATCAATTCTTTTCTATTGAGGCTGATAGTGTGGCATATGATGCTGTTATTGAAGATTTTATAGCAGGTAAACTTGTATTTACAACGGCTACAACAGACGTGCTTGCAACCTTGGAACAGGCAATTGCAGATGAAGAGTTTTTATATGAATATGGGATTGCTCCAATTCCAGATTTGAACGAAGCCCTACCTAGTCGTAATTTGGCAGTGACTAGTACATTGGTGATCAATGGTTACTCAACACAAAAAGATTTAGCAAACCAATTTGCACAGTTTTTGGCAGTGGAACAAGCAGAGTCTTTGTATGCTCAAACTGGAAAAATGGCAGCTAATTCAAATATCGATTATGGAGATATTCAATTAGAGTATTTCATGGAAGAATATGCAGATTCAGTACCAATGCCTAAAATGATGACAACTAGCAATTTCTGGGTACAATTAGAGGTTGCATTTTCACAGATTTGGAATGGTGCATCTGTTACTGATACACTGAAATCCTTATCAGAACAAATTTTAACACAGGTAACAGGAGAAGCTTATGAGGAAACATATATTCCGGAACCTAGTGATGAAGAGATTACAGAATATATAGATGGTGTTTTGGCAGATGAAATACAATTAGATGATGTTGAATTAGAAGATTAACAAAAAATCCTATGGACAAGGTGTCTGTAGGATTTTTTTGTTGATTTTCGAATAAATAGATAATAAGTGGATATCCTATGGCATAAGGATTTTATCATAAGACTTTATTTGCTAGTTTTGAAAGGGAAAGGTTATTCATATGATGGGAATTATCATTGCTATTATCTCAGGAGCCTGTATGAGTGTGCAAGGTGTCTTCAATACACAGGTCACAAAAGTATCTAGTGTATGGGTAACAAACATTGTGGTCCAATTCAGTGCGTTGTTACTTTGTATTGCAATATGGGCAGCAACAGATCGAAGTCAGATTACAGCAGTATGGAAGGTAGAACCTAAATATATGCTGTTAGGAGGAGCTATTGGAGCGATTATTACTTATACAGTGGTGCAAAGTATGAGTGCTTTAGGGCCGGCGAAAGCTGTTATGATTATTGTTATTTCGCAACTTCTCATTGCATATCTAATAGAGCTCTTTGGTATGTTTGGGGTGGAAAAAGTCGGTTTTGAATGGAAGAAAGCAGTAGGATTTTTGGTGGCAGTGATAGGAATTGCTATTTTTAAGTGGGGTGACTAGAAAAGATTGGTTGAAATGTAACTGTTTGAGGATGAAAATAAATTTTCACCCTCAGCGTAAGTGGTTTCGCCCTTGCAAGCAAGTGAAATCACTGGACTTAACTATAAATAATTTATAATATTTATGAGTATTGCTTGTAAAAAAATAAGAAGTATCTTAAAATATAGGAACAGTCATTATGGGAAGCCTTTCTGAATAAAAGAAAGGAAATGCTGTATGTTAGATAGAAAAAAATTTTTCATAATCCTATATTGCATTGCTTGTGTAACGGTAGTAGGATGTGGCAAAGAAGAAGTAGTATTTACAGGAAGCGAAGTTGTTGTAGCTGATGATTTCACTGAAGATTTTGAAGAAATAGAACCAGAAGAATTAGCATCAGAAGAATTAGCAGCTGTAGCAAATGAAACGCAAGAGTTTACAAAAGAAGAATTTGATATAGAGGAAGAAGAGATTATAGTACATATTTGTGGAGCAGTAGTAAATCCAGGAGTCTATATATTACCTCAAAATAGCAGAGTTTGGGATGGGGTTCAGTTAGCAGGAGGATTTAGAGATGATGCAAGTACAGACTATATTAATCAGGCCATGGAATTGTTGGATGGTGTGCAAGTAATTGTTCCAACAGTAGAAGAAGTAAAAACACTGAAAAATGGAGAGGATAGTGAAATTGCAGATAGCTTTGGAGTAGTTATAACAGAAGAAACACCTTATGGTGTATTAGGAAATACTTCGGAGTCAGAGAATCAAACATCAGTATCTGACAAAGTGAATATTAATGAGGCAGATGTATCTTTACTTTGTACCCTTAGTGGGATAGGAGAGGCTACGGCTGCTAGTATTATTGCATATAGAGAAGAGAATGGTGATTTTCAAGTCATTACAGATATCATGAAGGTATCAGGAATAAAAGAAGCTAGTTTTTCTAAAATAGAAAATGATATAACGGTGGATTGATAAAAAATGATAATAATTGAAATGTGATAACTATTCAGAGACATTCTGAATAGTTAAGAAATGTGATAGATGGGAGAGGAAAATGGGAAAAAAAGTTTTGGTAGTAGACGATGAAAAATTAATTGTAAAAGGTATTCGTTTTAGTTTAGAGCAAGATGGAATGGAAGTGACTTGTGCATATGATGGAGAAGAAGCATTAGAATATATTAAACATCAGGAATTTGATATTGTCTTATTAGATGTTATGCTACCAAAATTGACGGGGTTTGAGGTGTGTCAACAAATCAGAGAGTTTTCTATGGTACCAATTGTCATGTTAACAGCAAAAGGCGAGGATATGGATAAAATCTTGGGGTTGGAATATGGAGCGGACGACTATATTACAAAACCCTTTAATATTTTAGAAGTAAAAGCCCGTATTAAAGCGATTATGCGACGTATTAGAGAGACAAGTAAAGAGCTCCCACAATTTGTGGAGTATGGCAAAATGAAATTAGACACAGAAGGGAGACGTGTGTATATTGCAGGAAAAGAAATGAATTTGACTGCGAAAGAATATGATATGTTTGAACTTCTTGTATTGAATCAAAATAAGGTTTATAGCAGAGAGGATTTGTTAAAATTAGTGTGGGGAGCGTCTTATCCAGGTGACGTAAGAACGGTAGATGTACACATTAGAAGATTGAGAGAAAAAATAGAAGAAAATCCTAGTAACCCTCATTATGTACATACAAAATGGGGACGTGGGTATTACTTTAAATTAGTGGAGTAAATCGAAAATACGTTTATAAAGGAATAAAAAATGGTAAAAATCATAAAAAATTTTTTTTTAAAATTGCCTTTGATACGTAGTTTTAGAATGAGAATATTTATTGTTATATTTGCAATAGGAATTATTCCAAGTGCAATTATGAGATATGGGATTTTAGAAAATTATGAAGAACGGGCTATTAATGTAAGAATTCTAGAGGTGCAGAATCAGTTTAAAATTATTGCCAATCATCTGTTAACTTATAATTATTTGCAAGATACATCTTCCAGTGTTATTCAAGCAGAATTGGAGCAATTATCAAATTTATATGATGGCCGTGTGTTGATTATCAATCAAAATTTAAAGGTAATTAAAGATAGTTATGGAATTATCGAAGGGAAAACCATTATTTCAGAAGAAGTCGTTCGTTGTATCAAAGGTGAAACAGTTACATATTATGATCAAGATAATGGATTGATAGAAATTGCAATTCCTATTACAGAAAATGTAGCGATTACAGCAAAAGACAGTACACAGACTACTCAGGTAAAAGGGGTTATGTTTGTAAGTGTTTCAACTAGTTCTATCACTGCTATGGATGAACTTTTAGGTAAAAAGGCACAATTATTAGAAATTGTTATGGCAATTCTTATTTTTGGAGTAGCCATACTTACATCAAAGCTCTTGGTTCTACCGTTTTATAAAGTTACTAGTGCAATCAGTGAAGTGAAAGAAGGGTTTACGGATGAAACCTTGTCTGTCCCAGATTATGCAGAAACGGAACATATCTTAGATGCCTTTAACCAAGTGATCGGTAGAATGAGATTATTGGATGAATCAAGGCAGGAATTTGTATCTAACGTATCCCATGAATTAAAAACTCCTATTACATCTATAAAAGTGTTGGCAGATTCTCTGATCGAGATGCAAGATGTGCCAGTAGAACTTTATCAAGAGTTTATGGTAGACATCGCAGCAGAAATTGAAAGAGAAAATAAAATAATCAATGATTTATTGACTCTAGTAAAAGTGGATAAATCTAATGCTGATTTAAATATTTCAGGTGTGCAGATTAATGATTTATTAGAAATATTATTGAAAAGGTTGCGACCTATTGCTAGAAAGCGAGACATAGAAGTCGTATTTGAAAGCTTGTGTTCCGTTGTAGCAGAGATAGATGAAATGAAAATCACATTAGCAATTACCAATCTGGTAGAAAATGCTATTAAGTATAATAAAGAACATGGTCATGTAAAGGTTGTTTTAGACGCGGATCACCAGTTTTTTGTAATAGATATTATAGATACAGGAATGGGTATTCCAGAAGAAGCTTATGGACATATTTATGAAAGATTTTATCGAGTAGATAAATCTCATTCCAGGGAAATTGGTGGAACGGGATTGGGATTAGCAATATCAAGAAATATTATCTTAATGCATAGAGGTGCTATTAAAGTGGACAGTGTAGTAGATGAAGGGACAGTATTTACGGTGAAAATACCACTGTTTTATATTAAATAATGTTATTTTTTGACTTTGAACCTGTGGTTGAATCGTTAAAAGATCAATTACCGTGAGAAAGGAATCGTTATTCAGGTGAAAAAATTATATATATGTATGATACTTCTTTTATTCGCAATGATGATTGGATGTAAAACAGAAGAAGTAGAAGAGGGTAATAGTTATCAAATTTATTATATCAACAGGGAAGAAACTAAGTTAGTTACAGAAGAATATAGTACGGAAACTACTGATACTAGAGAATTAGTACAAGAATTTTTTTCTAAACTATCAGATAATCCTACAAATGTTAGTATGCTTTCTACGATTAGAAATTTTGAAGTTACAGCCTTTAGTTTACAAGAAGGGCAGCTGGTTTTAACCGTGGATGAATCATATTCAGACCAAATAGTTACCACTGAGGTATTAACAAGGGCAGCGATTGTAAAAACAATGGTACAAATACCGGAAATTGATTATGTTTCTTTTAAAGTAAGAAATACACCATTAACAGATCAGTATGGAAATGTAATTGGCGTTATGTCGGCAGAGAGTTTTATTGATAATAATAGTGTGGAAATGGACTCCTACGAAAAAGTAACAATGACACTTTACTTTGCCAATGAAAGTGGTGATGGATTAGTTACAGAAATAAGAGAAGTGGCATACAATAATAAAATGTCTCTAGAGAAGATAGTGATGGAAGAAATCATTAAAGGACCAACTAAAGCGGCAAGTTATCCAGTAATTAGTGATGAAACACAAGTGATTAGTGTTACTACAAAGGACGGGATATGTTATGTTAATCTTAATAGTACGTTTTTAGATAAGGTATACAATACTACAGGTGAAGTGGCTATTTATGCTATTGTGAATTCGTTAGCAGAATTATCAAATATAAATAAGGTACAGTTTTCTGTAGACGGAGAAGAAGATATCACGTTTAGGGATCAGATACAATTGACAACTATATTTGAACGGAATTTAGATTTAGTAACGCAATGATGCTTACAACATTAAAGAAAAGAGACTAGGAGAAAGGTATGGGGACTTTTATAAAACGACCGTTGTGTCTGTTTTGTACTTTGTTTTTGCTAGTTGAATTGCTAGTGACTTTTCTTTTTAGACAAATGGCAATAGATTACTCTCCCTTAGAAGGAGAGTATGTATCGCTATTAGGAACCGTAGAAGAAAAGGAAGTTACAACAGTCTATAACAAAGAAACATTACAGATTACATTACAAAATGTAGCATTTTATGAAATATCAGAAACAACAGAAGAAATCATAGAACAAAATTCTAACATCAAACAAATCTTATGTAATATTCAAATCTCTGACTCAGAGAATATTCATCAAAGCGTCAAAATAGGAAGTCAAATATTGATTGAAGGTAAGCTTGCTAACTTTACTAGTGCAACCAATCCAGGACAATTTGATTTCAAACAATATTATGAAAATTTAGGTTATGCATTTACGGTGAATAATGCAAAAATAGTGTGGCAAAGCAATGCATACAGTAAGGGAAAAGAATTCTTATATGCATGTAAAATAAAGATAGGAACAATTTTAGATAGCTATCTTACAGAAGAAGATAGTGGTGTCTTACAAGCTATGATGTTGGGTGATAAAAATCAACTAGATGAAGAGTTAGAAGCCTTATACCAAAGGAATGGGATTGCACATATTTTAGCTATTTCAGGATTACATATCTCTCTTTTGGGAATGGGCTTGTTTCAGTTTTTAAGGAGAATAGGAAGCAGTCAAAAAATTGCTGCCAGTGTCACAATTTTTGTACTATGGAACTATGGGCTTATGACAGGAATGGGTATCTCAACGTTTCGAGCAGTGGTCATGTTTTCTATTATGGTAATGGGGAAAGCAATTGGAAGAACCTACGATATGATAACAGCAATGGCTGTTGCGGCATTTGTATTCTTGATAGAGAATCCATTTTTGCTATTTAATGTCTCTTTTCAATTGTCCTTTATGGCAATTATAGGGGTTGGAATGTTTATACCATTATTAAAGGAAGTTCTGTCGGTTAAAAGAAAAATATTGGAAGGAGTTGTGGCTTCTTTAGGAATTAGTTTAGCAACATTGCCAATAATACTCTATTATTTTTATGAAATACCAATTTACTCTGTCTTTTTAAATCTGTTAATCTTGCCATTGATGTCAATCCTTCTACTGTCGGCAATTTTTCTTTGTGTTGTTTTTTTTATATGTGAACCACTCTGTTTTATTGGTGCATATCCTATAACATTTATTTTGAATATATATAAAACTATTTGTGAAATAGCAGATCAAATACCAAACGGAAGGAGCACTATAGGAGAGCCAGAATTTTGGCAGATTGTATTCTATTATAGTATTGTTGTCTTTTTGTGTATTGTAAAAGAAAAGATACCTGGAAAGATAGGAATCTATTGGTTGATTCTAAGTTTGCAAATAGTAACTACTAAAGTTGATAAAGGATTTATGATTACTATTTTAGATGTAGGCCAAGGAGATGGCATTGTAATAGAAACTGATTCGGGAAAAATCTGCATGATGGATGGAGGGAGTACAACTGTCACAAATGTGGGAGAATATCGTATTATCCCTTATTTAAAAAGTGAGGGTATTGAGGAAATAGAGGTGATTTTTATTAGTCATATGGATGCAGACCACTATAATGGAATTGTAGAGTTAATGACCCTTGGGAAAGAAGAAAATATTACTATTAAGACAATTGTTCTGGCGGAATTAGAAGAATGGGATGAAGCGTATACTGAAATGGTAAATACAGCTAATTTATATCAGATACCAGTAAAGACTATGAAAGCAGGTGATATCTATGGGGTAGATGAGGTTGTATTCACAGCATTGCATCCTTATGAAGGAGAGGTGGCGGATAGCCGAAATAATGCGTCCTTAGTATTATCATTGGAATATGAATCATTTCAGGCTTTGTTAACGGGAGATATAGAAAAAGAAGGTGAGGCTTATTTGTTGGAAGGTGATGTGTTAGAGGAAATGAATTTGTTAGAGGTAGAATATGACTTTTTGAAAGTGGCACACCATGGTTCTGCAACATCTACAACGCAAGCATTTTTAGATTGGAGTAATCCTGTTTTTGCTGCGATTTCGTGCGGGCAAAATAATTCTTATGGACATCCTAATATTGATACCTTAAATCGTTTAGAAGAAAATGAAATCCCCTATTTTATCACAATGGATTGTGGAGCGATTCATATTGAAGTGGGAAAGAATAATACGATTAAAGTAACACAATTTTGTAAATAAAAGAATATAAATCAAGAAATAGTAGAAAAATTAAGGTGAAATAATTTCACAAATAAGAGAGAATGAGGTATACTAAATTGACGATTATGATTGAGAAAGGAATCCTTATTTCATGGAAGGTTTATTACAGGATTTAAAGACAAACCAGATTAAGCAAGTGTATCTGTTATTTGGAGAAGAAGATTATCTAAGAAAACAGTATAGAGATAGGGTGCGAGAAAAATTAGTAGAGCAAGGCGATACTATGAACTATACCTATTTGGAAGGAAAGAATCATGAAATAGGCGGAGTTATTGATTTGGCTGAGACATTGCCTTTTTTTGCAGAGCGAAGAGTTATTATTTGGGAGAATTCTGGATTATTAAAAAAGGGTGGGGAGCAATTGGCACAATATCTAGAAGAAATTGTGGATACCACTTATTTTATATTAGTGGAAAAGGAAATAGATAAACGTTCTAAATTATTTAAAACATTGAAAAAAAAAGGACGTGTTTGCGAATTTGGAATACAAAACGAAGCTACATTAAAGCGGTGGATTCTAAGTATATTAAAGAGAGAAAATAAAAAAATAACAGAACTTACAATGAATGTTTTATTGGATAAAACAGGAACAGATATGGAAATAATAAAAACGGAATTAGAGAAATTAATCTGCTATACGATAGAAAAAGAGGAGATTACAAAAGAGGATGTAGAAACTATTGTTACCCATAGAGTGAGCAATCAAATATTTGATATGATCAATGCTATGGCAGATAAAAATCAAAAAAAAGCATTAGATTTATATTATGATTTATTAACTTTAAAAGAACCACCACTTCGTATTTTAGCATTGATAAGCAGAACATTTCATTTGCTTATGCAAGTGAAGATATTAAAAGGAAAAGGACACTCTGATAAGGTGATAGGAGAACAAGTTGGCCTTCATAGTTTTGTGGTTTCAAAATACGCAAAACAAGTAAATCGTTTTTCGGCTAAAGAATTAAGAAATGCTGTAGAATCTTGTGTGGAAGCAGAAGAAAATGTAAAAACAGGTAAAATGAATGATAAAATGAGTATAGAACTTTTGATTGTTAAGCTATCACAGTCTAATGGTGACCTGTAGCGGTCGTTACAGTAACAGTTGATTTTTTTACGGAATAAGGATAGAATAAATTCATATTGTAGTAATCATAAAATATAAGAATGGAGAATGAAATTATGGGAAAAATTGATGAAATAAGAGCAGAGATGATAAAGGCAATGAAAAACAAAGAAAAAGAGAGAAAAGAAACATTATCTATGCTGTTGGCAGCACTAAAAAATAAGGCCATTGATAAAAGAGCAGATTTAACACCAGAAGAAGAAAATGAAGTGATTAAAAAAGAAATTAAGCAAACAAAAGAAACAAGAGAGCTTGCACCTGAAGATCGAACAGACATTAAAGAACAATGTGATTTTAGACTTTCTGTATTACAAGAGTTTGCACCAGAAGAAATGTCGGAAGAGGCAATTCGTGCATGTATTACTGAAGTGCTTACAAAATTGGCAATTGAAAATCCGACAATGAAGGAAAAAGGAAAAATCATGAAGGAATTAATGCCAATGGTAAAAGGAAAAGCAGACGGTTCTCTAGTGAATAAACTTGTGGGAGAAACATTAGCATAATATATAGATTAAGGGAAAGAGGTGGTTTTGAAGATGAAGATACCACAAACCAATGAGATTTATAAACATTTTAAAGGCAATCTATATAAAATAGTAACCATAGCGATTCATTCAGAAACCTTAGAAAAAATGGTGGTATATCAAGCACTCTATGGGAATTTTGATATTTATGTACGCCCATTAGATATGTTTGTTGGAAAAGTAGATAAAGAAAAATATCCTGAGGTGAAACAAGAATATCGATTTGAACCTATGGAACAATTGGTAAATATTGCTGCGCCTTTAGAAGCTGCGAGTACAGAAAGTACTATCGCTGGTGAGGAAGAGAAGGATAGTCAAATCACAGATTCTGTTGAAGAAGAAATGATAGAAATGGATCCTTTATTAATAGAGTTTATGGATGCCTACACATATGAAGAAAGACTAAATATTTTAGTGGCGCTTCATCATAGAATTACAGACGATATGATCAACGTGATAGCAGCGGTGCTAGATATTGAAGTGGAAGCGGGAGATCTTGAAACAAGATATCAATCTGTAAAAAATTGTATTATTACATTGGAAAAATTCGAGTGTAATAGGCTTCGATAGCTATGAAATAGAAAGATTAGTGATACCATAGAAAGGCAAAACTTTCATGAAATATAAAAAAATTGTGCAAGGGGAATTTTTAGAAAGACCTAATCGATTTATCGCACAAGTAAAAATAGATAATAAGATTGAAACAGTTCACGTGAAGAACACTGGTAGGTGTAGGGAATTGTTGACACCTAACGCCCTTGTTTATTTAGAAGACTGTGAAAAACCAGAGCGTAAAACTAGATATGACTTGGTAGCAGTGATGAAAGGGAATCGTTTGATCAATATGGATTCACAAGCACCTAATGGAGCTGTTCTAGAATGGTTAAAGAGAGCAGATTTCTTTACTGATGTGACCAAAATAAAGCCAGAAACGAAGTATGGAAATTCTAGGTTTGATTTTTATATTGAGGCAGGCGGGCGTAAAATTTTTATGGAAGTAAAAGGGGTTACCTTAGAAAATGATAATGTAGTTTCATTTCCAGATGCGCCAAGTGAAAGAGCAATCAAGCATATTGAAGAACTGGTAGAGGCAGTAGGTGAGGGATATGATGCATACATTTGTTTTGTTATACAAATGAAGGATGTAGACTATTTTAAGCCAAATGGAAAAACGCAACCAGCATTTGTAGAGGCTTTACAAAAGGCATCAAAAGCAGGGGTTCATATTATCGCGTTTGATTGCCAAGTAACGCAAGATGCAATGCATATCAGAAAGCCAGTAGAAGTTAGGCTATATGAAGACGAGATTCTTCACCAAATGGTAGACCCCTTATTGAAGTGGTATGAGAAAGGTCATCGTGAATTACCTTGGAGAACAGACCCTACCCCTTATCATGTCTGGATTTCAGAAATTATGTTGCAGCAAACAAGAGTAGAAGCTGTAAAACCATATTATCATAGGTTTATGGAAGCTTTACCTACAATAGAAGCTTTAGCTACAGTGGAAGAGGACAAGCTGTTAAAATTGTGGGAAGGATTGGGATATTATAATCGTGCTAGAAATCTTCAAAAAGCGGCAATACAGATAGTAGAACAACATCAAGGTAATATGCCTAATCATTATCAGGCATTGTTATCACTACCAGGAATAGGGACTTATACAGCAGGAGCAATTGCCTCTATCGCATATGGAGAAGCAGTGCCAGCAGTGGATGGAAATGTGCTTCGTGTCATTAGTCGTCTGCGTATGGATGGAGAGGATATCCTACAAGGAAAAGTAAAAAAAAGAGTAGAAGAAGAATTGATAGAAGTTATTCCCAAAGAGCAGTCGGGAAATTTTAATCAGGCATTGATGGAATTAGGAGCCACTGTGTGTATTCCTAATGGTGTGCCTAAATGTGACTGTTGTCCTTGGGAGAAGATTTGTCTGGCACACAGAGAGAATGTGATTAGTGAATATCCAGTAAAAACAAAAAAGAAAGCTAGAACAATTGAAAAGAAAACAATATTGTTGATAGAAGATAATGATAAAATTGT
>JAWXVD010000123.1:0-10056 GCA_044425705.1 Eubacteriales bacterium
CAATTATTATAGCAAAAATACCACAATTTTGCAAGTGAAAATTGTGGTATTTTCAGTATTTATGTTACTTTTTTTCTATCAAAAAGAGATTGAGTATGAGAAAGATGGGAAGTTAGCATTGATAAACTGGCTGATAAGTGCCGTTTTGCCAATACGGCGTCGACCGTATACTACTGCAAATTGAAATTTATCGCTGTGATATAATTTGTTCAGTTCAGAAAGTTCTTTTTGTCTACCTAAAAACATAGTCTCTTCTCCTATTTTCATTTTTTGCTATATTATGATTTACTAGTTTACGATTTAGTTAATTTTATCATGATGAAATAACACTGTCAAGTTGTGTTTCATGAGCTGACTACCATAGGGTGAAATATAACTGAAAAAGTGTTATCTTTTGATTTAATTATATTATTATTTGATGGAATTCTTATACATCACTGTTAGGGGCACTTCCTATTTTGAGTTATGTATGTTATGATAAACAAAAAAAAGAGGTGAAAATCACTTTGAAAATTTGTTTGACAAAAGTGGAAATGCAGGAAATGGAACGACATGCTATAGAACAAATAGGAATCCCATCTTTAGTTTTGATGGAGCGAGCAGCAATGGCAGTTGCCAATGTAGTGATGGAGCAAAACAACATAGATACAAAAGTATGGATTTTTTGTGGTATGGGAAATAATGGTGCTGATGGTATTGCATTGGCTAGAATATTATTTCTGAAAAAATATCATGTCATTATTATTCCAGTAGGAAAAAGAGAAAAAGCTACAGAAGAATATCAACTGCAAGAACAGATTGCTAGGAAACTTGGGATTTCTTTTGGAACTTATGAAGATTGCAATCCAAAGGCGTCAGATTGTATCATAGACGGACTTTTTGGCATAGGTTTAGGAAGGGAAATTCAAGGAGAATTTAAAACTGTAATAAAAAAGATAGAAGAATTTCCTTGCAAAAACCTGATTGCCATAGATATTCCATCAGGAATTTGTGCAACTACAGGAAAAATGTTAGGTATCGCATTGCAGGCTAGCACTACAGTTACATTTGGATATGAAAAAACAGGCTTGTATAGAAATGAAGGCAGACAATATTCTGGTAATATTATTTGTGCAGATATAGGGTTTCCAGAACAAAGTGTGGAAGCATTGTGTAATTCTGCACAGCGTTTGGAAGAATCTGATTTAGAGAATATTCCCAAGCGTTTGGATATTGCCAATAAAGGAAATTATGGTAGATTATTAGTCATTGCAGGATCAACTGGGATGAGTGGCGCAGCCTATTTATCTGCTATGGCAGCTTACAAAACAGGGGCTGGATTGGTGAAAATATTGACCACAGAGGATAATAGAAATGTTTTACAAATCCAATTACCAGAGGCTATTATCGCAACCTATACTTCAGAAAATATGGTAGAAATTGTAGATAGAGAATGTCAATGGGCTACTACCATTGTTATGGGACCAGGATTGGGACAAGCAGATTATGTGAAAACCTTGGTTGCTACTGTGTTAGAAAAAACAAAAGTGCCAATGGTATTAGATGCAGATGCATTGAATACCATAGCAAGAAATCCAGAACTATTTGATAAATTAGGGGAACATATTATTATGACGCCCCATATGAAAGAGATGAGTCGATTGACTCATTTGTCTGTAGATAAATTAAAGGGAATGAATCAATGGGTATCCCTGCATGCAGAAAATCAGGTTATGCAAAAGAAGTTAGCGGCAGAAGAAATACAAGATACCGTAGAATATGTGAAAGAATTTACCAAGAAGCATCAGGTTACATGTATTTTAAAAGATGCTACATCTATAATTGTGGATGCTACAGGAAAAACATTTCTAACGACTAGTGGAAATGGTGCCTTGGCAAAGGCAGGAACAGGGGATGTGTTAGCAGGTATAGTAGGTGGATTGCTTTGTATAGGGATGAATCAACTGGATGCAGCTGCATATAGTTCTTTTGTACATGGAATGGCCGGTGCAAAAGCTTCCCAAAAATATGGAAAGCATAGTATATTGGCAAGGGATGTGCTCGATCATATCTGTATGTAACAGCTTCATAAGATCTGCCAAAGATTTCACAAAGGCTATAAAAACTTGACATAGATTATATAAAAGTAAAAAAAACTTTACGGAGAAGGGACGGTTATTACTATGACAAAAAAATGGTGGCATGAAAAAGTAGCTTATCAAATTTATCCAAAGAGTTTCTGTGATTCTAATGGAGATGGTATTGGAGATTTAAGAGGGATTATTAGCAAATTAGATTATTTGAGGGAACTTGGTATTGATATCGTTTGGCTTTCACCAATTTATTGTTCTCCTTTAGCAGATCAAGGATATGATATTGCAGATTATTATACTATTGATCCAAGATTTGGTACTATGGAAGAGATGGAGGAACTGATTGCAGAAGGGAAGAAAAGAGGAATCCAGATTTTAATGGATCTTGTAGTCAATCACTGTTCTGATGAACATGAATGGTTCAAAAAGGCTTGTGAAGATCCAGATGGTAAATATGGAAAATATTTTTATATTGTAGATGCAAAAGATGGGAAGTTACCATCAAATTCAAGAGCGTATTTTGGTGGCTGTGTGTGGGATAAACTTCCAGGTCATGAAGATAAATATTATTACCATGCTTTTCATAAAAAACAACCAGATTTAAATTGGGAAAATGAAGAGGTTCGTGAAGAGGTTTATAAAAATATCAATTGGTGGTTAGACAAAGGCTTAGGAGGCTTCCGTATTGATGCAATTATTAATATCAAAAAAGCATTGCCTTTTAAACATTACCCAGCAGACCGTGAAGATGGATTGTCAGATATTCGATGCATGTTAAGAGATGCACATGGAATTGGTGAATTTTTACAGGAAATGAAAGAGAGAACATTTGATCTATATGATGCTTTTTCAGTAGGTGAAGTATTTGATAGCAATGAGCCACTTGCAAATTTTATTGCCAAGGATGGATATTTTTCTTCTATGTTTGATTTTAATACCACGATCATTGGAGCTAGTGGGAAAGGTTGGCATGACCATAAAGGCATCAAACCAAGTGAGTACATAGAGGCAGTGTTTGAAAGTCAAGAAGCTGTAAAAGAGTTTGGATTCTTAGCAAACATTATTGAAAATCATGATGAACCAAGAGGCTGTAGCCGTTATTTACCAGATGGTATTTGTACAGAGCGTGGGAAAAAGATGTTAGCACTTACTTCATTTATGGCTAGAGGAATTCCCTTTATTTATGAAGGACAAGAGATTGGTATGGAAAATACTGAATTTAGCAACATAGAAGAAGTAGATGATATCAATACTATTGATGAATATCAGGTGTGTTTAGATGCAGGATATACAGCGGAAGAAGCATTAAAAATAGTAGCTCATCATAGTAGGGACAATGCAAGAGTGCCAATGCAGTGGACAGGGGAAGAAGGTGTTGGATTTACAACAGGAACACCTTGGTTGAAAGTTAACCCTAATTATGAGCGTATTAACGTAGAAACGCAATTGGCTGATAAAAATTCCCTTTGGTATTTTTACCAAAACCTCATTCAATTGAGAAAAAATCCTGAATATAAAGATGTAGTGGTTTATGGGGAATTTATTCCTTATAGAGATGTGAATGAAAATGTCATGGCATTCTATAGAAAAGACAGCAATCAATCGTTATTTATTGTTGCCAACTTTTCACACGAAGAGGAAATTGTTCTATTGCCAGGAGAAGTAAAAACAGTAATTATGAATAATGATGATTTTTATTGTATTGAAAATGGAGCAGTAAGATTAAAAGAATATCAAGCAATGATTATTGAGATGTAGGGGATATGTCTACTAGACTGTTACTTTTCACGGTTACACCGTAAAAAGTAACGATCGCATGCCCATTGAAAATCGCCTACGGCGATGGGGCATGCTAATTGACACTCATAGTTGTTCACTCCACACTAAACAGCGTAGTGTTTAGTGTGGGCCTGAAAAGTAACACTAGACTGTCTTTGAGTCTTTTGAGGGTGAAAAATACATTGACAGATAAAGAAATCTAGTTTAATATGAGAATATAAAAAGGCACTACCGATAGACGGTTGTCCCTCATTAGTTACTTAAAAAATAATCGTTAAGTTTGAGAGCTTGTGGCGATTATTTTTTATGTGAAATCTTGTAAACAAGATTAACAATAGCAACGATTAAAATACCTAATTCAAATAAATCAGAATATGTAACCATAGCAATCCCTCCTTTCCCATTGTAAAAACAATGTACTTGGAGGGCATAACCCTCCGAAAGTATTGAGGGAAACCGCCTACCGTTATGGTAGTACCATGGAAGTATTTTAGCATACAATATGGGGAAAGTATAGAATGAAATGATAAACTTATTATTAGTGATTATTTATTTGTCGTTTATTAGTTTGGGATTGCCTGATGCACTCCTTGGTTCAGCATGGCCTGTTATGAGTGTAGAATTTGGAGCAAGTATTTCTAGCATGGGAATTGTATCCATAATTATTTCAGCGGGAACTATTATTTCAAGCTTACAAAGTAATCGTTTTATACAAAAATTTGGTGTATATAAAATTACAGTAGTCAGTGTTGCAACTACGGCTATTTCTTTATTAGGATTTGCATGTAGTCCAAGTTTTATTGTGCTTTGTTTATGGGCAGTTCCTTATGGATTAGGAGCAGGTAGTGTAGACGCTGCATTGAATAATTATGTGGCTGTGCATTTTGAAAGTAAGCATATGAGTTGGCTCCATTGTATGTGGGGGATTGGTGCAACAATAGGTCCTTCTATTATGGGTATGGCATTGGTGAATAATCTACAATTCCGTGGTGGATATGGCATTGTTTTTGCGTTACAAGGTGTATTGGCAATTGTGATTTTAGCCAGTAAATCCGTTTGGAAGACAGAAGATGCTGTAGAAGAATCTGTGGATAATAGCAATGCACTGGTTCCTAGTTTAATAGAAATTTTTAAAATCAAGGGTGTACCTCAAATTGCCATTGCTTTTTTCTGTTTTTGTGCTATTGAACAAACAGTTGGTTTGTGGGCAAGTAGCTATTTGGTGTATAACCGAGGTGTAGAAGCAGAAAAGGCAGCAGGATTTACAGCATTGTATTATTTAGGAATTACAGTAGGTAGAGGTATTAATGGATTTATAGCAATGAAGTATAGTGATAAGCAACTGATTCGCGTAGGTAGTGGAATTATGGCAGTTGGAATTGCAATCTTAATGTTGCCTTTTGGTGGTGCAATGACTGCATTCATAGGACTTAGTTTCATTGGGTTAGGTTCAGCACCTGTTTTTCCTTGTATTATTCATTCTACACCAGACAATTTTGGAGTAGACAATTCACAAGCGATAACAGGAGTGCAGATGGCATCGGCATATTTAGGTGCATTGTCCATACCGGCACTGTTTGGTTTGGTAGGAAATTATATTAGCTTTTCCATATATCCTTTCTATGTGGCAATCATGTTAGTGTGTATGGTATTTATGTACGAGCAATTATTAAAGAAATTGAATAAATAGCACTTGATGATAGGAGAAGTAGTTATAAAAAATAAAAATATACTCTCATCCACATAACTAGATTATGTGGATGAGAGTAAGGCATAAACATAAGGAGCGATAGAAAATTAGTGGACGTAACAAATTTTCTATTGCTCTTTTATTTATAACAAGTAAGATGTTTTTTATGGATGACCATAAGTAACAGCTTGATTACACATCTAATAGCTTTACTAAAAGCTCGTAAAAAGAAGTTAATTCTTCTTCGCTTAAGTGCTCGAATACGATAGAAGCATGTTCACGGATACGTCTGTCACATTCAATTGCAAATGTTTTACCGATAGGTGTCAAAACAATGATGTTTTCATTATTTTGAGTACCACTTATTTTTTCGATGTACTCAAGTGTCTCTAGTTTTTTAATGGTTTCAGAAACAGCTTGAGAACTAATATTTAATATTTTGGCAAGATTTCGTTGGTTTATTTCACCATGATTCAGTAAGGCACAAAGTAAATTGCGACCAGAACCTGAAATATTTGGTGGAACTGTAGTATTTCTTGCTTCTGATTTATGGGATTCTAAACTGCGCTTTCGTTCATTTTTTAGCTGTTCAGCTAGTGTATAAAATGTTGCTAATACTAAATGTTGATCCATTTTAATCATCATCCCTTTCTCTTAGCTAGTTGAAAATCTTTATTGTTACACTTATTCCAACTTTGCAGCACCAGTATATAAACTATAGTATTTACCTTTTTGTGCCAATAATTCATCATGGCTACCGCGTTCAATGGTTTCACCAGCTTCCAATACAATAATTAAGTCTGAATTTCGTACGGTAGATAGTCTATGGGCTATGACAAAGGTTGTTCTTGTTTCCATCAATCGATCAAGAGCGGTTTCGATATGACGTTCTGTTCTAGTATCCACGGAACTTGTCGCTTCATCTAACACTAGAATTGGTGCTTTTGAAATGGCGGCACGAGCAATATTCAACAGTTGTCGTTGACCTTGGCTTAAATTGGTACCATCCCCATCTAGCATGGTGTCGTATCCATTTTCTAATCGTCGAATGAAGGAATCGGCATTTGCGATTTTAGCAGCAGTGATCACTTCTTCGTCAGTAGCATCAAGTCGTCCATAGCGAATATTTTCACGAACAGATCCTGTAAAGAGATGGGTATCTTGTAATACAAGAGCAATATTTTGTCTTAAAAATTCTTTCTTGATTTTCATAATATCGATACCATCAATGGTAATTGTTCCCATATTAATATCATAAAAACGATTCAATAAATTGGTGATTGTTGTCTTGCCTGCACCAGTGGAACCAACGAAGGCTATTTTTTTCCCTACATTGGCTGATAAAGAAATATTTTTTAGTACCAAACGGTCTTTTAGATATCCGAAACTCACATCATCTAGAACCACGTCACCTTTGATTGTTTCTAATGCTACACAATCTGCTGCGTCTTCGATTTCAGGTTCTTCATCAATGACCTCAAAAACACGTTCTGCACCTGCCAAGGCAGAAAATACAGTGTTGATTTGCATAAAAATATCATTAATTGGTCGGCTAAAACTTCTCGCATAGTTTACAAAAATACTGTAACCACCGATGTCGAAATTACCAAAAATACAAAGCAAACCGCCTACAAAAGCTGTGATACTATAACTAAGCAAACTTAAGCCACCCATAATTGGTCCCATAATACCACCGATGAATTGTGCTTTAAAAGAAGTATCCTTATAATCATCATTCAATTTATCGAATTCATGGATAGCTTCTTCTTCATGATTAAATACCTTAATGACCTTTTGTCCAGTAATACTTTCTTCGATATAACCATTTAAATTTCCAATGGCTTGTTGTTGTGCTTTATAATAACGCATACTTCTTCTGGAAATTGCTTTGGTGACAAATGTGAATAATGGTGTTACCAGTAAGGTTACCAAGGTTAAAAACCAGTTAGTATAAAACATGATTGCTATGGTAGTAATCAGGGTAATCACACCAGAAATTAACTGTACACAAGTATTAGAAAGCATTTGGCTAATGGCATCTACATCATTGGTAAAGCGGCTCATTAAATCACCATTATTATTAGAGTCGAAATAGCGTAGTGGTAATTTTTGTAACTTAGTGAATAAGTCAGTACGTAATTTTTCTAATGATGACTGTGCAATTTCTAGCATAATTCTAGATTGAATATAATTACTTACAAAAGCAAAGACATAAATAATTCCCATAATGATTAAATTTCTAATTAAGGATTCGATGCCTTCATCTGTTAATAAACCATTGATAATTGGTCTTACCATATAGGAAGCAAGTATGGTAAGGATGGCATTGAGAGCCACAAAGACAAAGGCCATTACAATAGCAAAAGTATTATTGCTTAAATAATTCCACAGACGCATAATGGTGCCTTTTGAATTTTTTAATTTCACACGTTCGGTGGGCTGTCCAGGAGGACCACCAGGTCTACCAACTGATTGTAGAGCTGCTGCTTTACCAGAAAAATCTTTATTTTCACTCATTATGATTTTACCTCCTTATCCATTTGAGAATGATAAATTTCTTGATAGGTGATACAATCTTTCAAAAGTTCATCATGGTGTCCTATTGCTTCAATAGTACCATCATTCATAACAATAATGAAATCAGCAGCCATAACAGAAGTGATCCTTTGAGCAATAATAATTTTAGTAGTATCTTTTAATTCATTATGTAGATGAGATGTGATGTTAGCTTCCGTTGCGGTATCTACAGCACTTGTTGAATCATCTAAAATAAGGATTTTAGGTTTCTTTAATAAGGCTCTTGCAATACATAATCTTTGCTTTTGTCCACCAGATAAGTTTAAGCCACCTTGATCCAATTGAGAGTCATATCCTTTACGTTTGCTTTCAATAAATTCACTAGCAGCTGACCAGTCGGCCACTGTTTTGATTTCTTCGTCGGAAGCATTTTTGTCACCCCAAAGAAGATTTTCTTTGATGGTTCCTGAAAATAGCACATTATTTTGCAGCACTACGGAAACACCATCTCTTAAATTTTTCAAAGAATAGTCTTTTACATTTGTGTCATCTACATAGACAGAGCCACCATCCACATCATAGAGACGAGGAATCAAGTGTACAAAACTTGTTTTACCACAGCCAGTAGAGCCGATAATACCTACTGTTTGGCCAGAAGTAATATGAACGGAAATATCAGAAAGAACAAGTTCTTGATTAGATTTATAATATTTAAAGTCTACATGCTCAAAACGAATATCACCAGAATTCACTTTTTTATCAGGAACTGCCGCATCTTTATCTGTTACATCTACGTTAGTTTCTAAAACTTCCGAGATACGAGCACCACTTACCAATGCTCTAGAGCCCTGTAAGAAAATCATGGCAAACATGTTTACAGACATAAGAATTTGTGTTAAATACGTAATAAATGCACTAATATCACCAATCATAATGTCTTCACGACCAAGTGCTTTTGAACCGAACCATAAAATAGCGATGGTAGCGAAGTTTACAACTAATGTCATAAGTGGTAATTGTAAAATGGTGATACGGTAAGCGCTTAATCCAGTATCCTTTAAGTCTTCATTGACTGTATGAAAACGTTTATCTTCATAGCCCTCTCTAGTTAACCCTTTGATTACTCGAATATTTGTTAAAACTTCTCTTACAGATGAATTTAAGGCATCTATTTTTAATTGTAACAGAGAGAATTTCTTATAAGATAAGTTTAAAATAACATAAATGATAATGGTAAGGATTGGAACCAATAATACAAAAATAATAGAAAGTTGTTTGTTGATGGTATATGCCATAATTAAGGCACCAAACAACATACCAGGTGCACGGAATAACATACGAAGACAGAGAATAACTAGTTGTTGTAATTGTGTAATGTCATTTGTTAAACGTGTTACTAAAGAACCAGTACTAAAATCGTCGATATTCTTAAAAGAAAAATCTTGAATTTTTTTAAAAATATCGGCTCTTAAATCGCTAGAGAAATAAACAGCAGCCTTGGAAGCGCAATAAGAGGCACTGATGCCAGAAGCAGCGGCTAATAAGGTAAAGAAAACCATTTGCAAGGCAAGAGAAATAACCTGTGCTGTGTCAGAATTTGTTACCCCTATATTAATGATGTTGGCAGATAAAATAGGGATTTTAACATCACAATACACTTCCAACAACATGAGTAAAGGGGATAAAACAAAATATTGCTTATAAGGTGCAATATATTTGAAATACTTTTTCATAATGGGAATATTCCTTTCATTTTAGTTTCCATACCTAGTTTTGTGTTACATAAATTTAGCAAATAGAACAACTGGGTACGGTATCAATAAGTTGAAACCATCTTACTACAATTAATTATAGGTGTCAAGATATTGATACGGAACTTTTGAGAAGTATTAACATAAAAGTTACTTTTCACCCCCACCAGACCGTCCTAAAACCTAGATTCTAGGCAAAATTACAGCCTTTTTTCTTTCTGTATACACTGAAAACTGAATAAAATGC
>JAWXVD010000124.1:0-10049 GCA_044425705.1 Eubacteriales bacterium
TTAACAATACATGATATAAGCAAAAACCGCTACTATTTTTTTGGAAAAATTTTAAATTCTAAGAAAATGTGGCAAAATCAGTACTTTGCACTAGCCGTCGCGCTAGCGACTTGGTACAATTAGTAATAAAAAGTAATAGTTTAGAGATAATATAAAGAAATATATAAGGGATAAGATATAATAAATATTAAAAAAAGTAGCAAAGTACAAACGATTAATTGATATTAACAATTGCTAAACAATTAATGGAAAACAGTTGTAATGGTTGAATAAAAGTGATAAAATATTAAGAAATAAAAATGTGAGGTGTGCTTATGGAAGCGTATATAAAGTCATTTTTGAAAAAATTTATTGCATCTTTATATTTATCAGGAGTAAAGACAATTCCTTTTTCAGGTGATGAATTTCAATGCGGAATAGATTATATGCAACAAGACTTAAAGAATGATTTGGAAGGACCGATTTATGATATGCTTTCTGATATTTTTGTTAAGTCTCCAGTTCAGGAAACATATAACAAAATTCGAGATTTATTAATGTCATTAAATGGAGATACTATTAGTTTCGTTGGTGTTGATAATCCATATTGGACAAAGGCATCAATTAAGATGAATGATTATTATGCTCGTAAGTTGCTTGATGATAAAACAGAGTGTGATATTGATTCAAACATAATATATAGAGCTACAGAAAAATTTTGTGAGGCTGCAGGGGTAACGGTTTGGGATCAGTTTTAGAAATACTAAAAAGCGATGAACTTAAAATAATAAGAGTGCAAATTGATAGTTTTTGTGAAGAAATAATGAAAGAATATTTAGAGGAATGTCAAGGATTATGCCAAAGACATTCCCTTTCTTCAATTAACACAAAGAATTTCTACGATTCAGTTTGGGGGACTATAGAAATTAACGAGGGAGAAATCCTTATTTTAGATAGCCCTATATTACAAAGGTTGCGTCACATAAAACAGTTGGGTTTAGCTAATTTACTTTATGCAAGCGCGGATCATTCTAGATTTTCACATACATTAGGAGTAGTTCAGACGGCAGAAATAATGCAAAAACAGATAGAGAAAGAATTAGATAAAAAAGGAGTAAATTCAGGCAAAGATGTTAATCAAATCATACGATTGGCTGCAATTTTTCATGATTGTGGTCATATGTTTTGTAGCCATGCTTCAGAGCGCTTTTTCCTAAAAAACACGAAATTTTCACTTTATAAAGATGTAGAGAAGATACAGAGATATATAAATAGTAGAATATCGATTAAACCTTCTCTATCAGAAATTATTTCCGCATTTATTATTCAATCACCATCAGTTATTCAGTTATTAAAGGTTGTAGAAAAAGGACTTGCTGAAGTTGACTTACAGGCGGAAAATATAGATTGTATTATCGAGAAAATTTGTTGTTTTATATGGGGATATCCTTATTCAGAAAAGCTTTTACCTTATGCTCAAATTATAAGCGGACAGATAGATGCGGATAAGCTGGATTACTTGAAAAGGGATTCTCATTCTACTGGAGTACCAGCGGCTGTTGATATGTCTAGAGTATTTCAAAAACTTCGTGTAGTACAATCAAATATGGATTTTAAAATGAAAAGTACTGCTGAAGAAGATGTTGAAACGAGATATACCATTGCTATTGCTCCAGCAGCAATTAACACGATTGATCAATTGATTATTTCGAGATACATGATGTTTGAAAATGTATATTTTCATCAAAAAACACTTACAGCTGAGACGTCGTTGAGGTATGCATTGGAATTATTATGTATGTCGACAAAAAAATTATTTGACAATTTTAGAAATATTTTAATGTTACAAGATAATGATGTTGTTAGCGTTGATTTTGATCCTACAATTAAAAATGCAGTACCAGAATTTGAAGTGGTGAATCAAGAAATATACGATCATGCATGCCAAATATTAAGCAATCTTGCAAAAAGAAAGTTATTTAAGAGAAGTGTTGCTTTTACGTGCGAAAATCTTATTGATGTGGGATATAAAGGGTTAGAATTCTATTCTAAAATTTTTAAAGATAAATCACTGGAAAGCCAAGATAAATTTATCAAATCAGTTGAAAGTAAAGTAGAACAATGTAAATTACAATTAATAAATACAAATTTTTATACACATAAAAAAACAGATGTACTTTTGATTGTATCTCCTGATGTTTCCAACATAAATATTAATAGTAACTTAGCAATAGCGGAAAAAAATAATAAAAATAGAGATATGGAGTTCGAAGCAGATAGTTGGTTAAAGAGTAGATCTTCTAGGAAACCTCAAAATTACTTAGTAACATATGGAGAGGATAGATATATTGTTTATATAGCTGTTGAATATATTTTATTAGTTGAGTATGGTTTGTTAATTGCAGATTCTATCATTTATGATGAAAAAGATAGAATATATATTGATAAGATAAAAAATGAATTAGAACGTAAAGGATTTTATAGCAAGGCATTTGCTATTGCTCCAAATCGTGAAATTGATATATATAATCGTGAAATTGAAAGACTCGTAAACAAAAATTGGAAATTTTATGAACTTATTTCCGCTGATAATGGCTTTTCAAGTAATATGGATATAGCCTATTTGACAACATATATAAAGCAATTCTATCAATTTAAAGATGGGATTGGACAATATTCTTCATTTGTAAAGGGTTGTATTGAGATGTTAAACGATGTGAAAGTAATTTCTAAGCAGGAAATTTTTAAAGCATTGAAGTCAAATTTTGATGAAATTTCAAAAAAAGAAAATATAAGTTTTGAAAGATTAAAAATATGTAATATAGGAAATGTTCAGGATGGAAGTGCACAGATTGCATATCAGGTTAATAGTATAAATGAAGCATTTAAAGCAAAAAATAGTGTTATATCGCTACAGGAGGCTTTGCGGTTTTCACAGGATGGACAAGTAATTGTATTTGTTGAAGATGCGTTTTGTTCTGGAAGACAAATTATTTCTATATTTGAGACATATATGGGTGTTAATATTGGAGAGCGACAAACACAAGAAGAACATGTTAAAGAGCTTTCAGATGATGATAAAAAAAATCTAAAAAACTCAAAATTATATTTTTCATTTATAATGTATAATAAAGAAAATGAAAAATTTTTTAAAGAAAAATTGAAGAAAATTGGCATAACAAAAGTTGAAATTATTGCTAATAAAGAATTCCCAAGCAAATATTTTGAAAGAAATACTTTGGATGAAAATAGCCAAATTTTGAAGAAATATTTTGAAAAAGTAGGAAGATTGTTAATTGAGAAAAAAGCAACCAATGATAAGGGTGATCGAAAAACAAATTGGTCAGATCAAAGAATTGCCAATAGTGTGTTGGGATATAACGATGCACAGCAAACAATTGTTTTTGCCTGGAATACACCTACATATACATTAACACCATTGTGGATGCAGGGGGAAATTGATGGGGTGGAGTGGATACCACTTTTTCCAAGAATTGATAAATAACGAAATTGTTGTCAAACACTATGATACAATAAGAAAATAAAAGCGTATGTACTTTGATTCTGTGTAAGCATCAAAGATAGCACACAGTGAAAAACGTTCCACAAGCTTTATGATTCTTGCGAAGGTTTGTTTTAATTTTAGACGGAATATCTTCTGACCATGGAAGTAATTTTGCAATGTCCACTTCTGGATTTCATAGATTAAAACAAGTAAAAAAGAAATGCCTCAAATAAGGTTTAGTATTTATATCATGATGAAATGATATTTTCGATACGCCTTTTTTTGAATCACTTACACAAAATCATATGATAGAAACACTTTTACGAAACCTGCTACTACGTATGTATTAAAAAATAGGTGAAAATAAATAAAAAATTTTAATCACAAACTGTATTTTACTGTATACTCTCCGAGGGTTTAGGTTTTCGCCTGACAGATAAAAATCAAACGTGGACCAGTGTGGAAATAGTCCTTCAGTACTCTATTTTAAAGGATTTTCTCTTATTCAGTATCTGTTGAATTAATATAAAAAAAGAGTTATCATTAATATACGAAATTAAGTGTATAAATTAGTTACAGTGAGGTGAAGATGCGGGTTGAGAAACAGATAGAGAAAAAAAGAATATCAATAGAGACAAGTCATGCTGATAATGCAATAGATTTCACAAAACAACATATTTTAGTAATGGAGATAGTATCACGCATTGTTTATTTATTAGTCCCGTTAATTCTTACTATACTAAGTCTTGTGTTATCGATACCAAGTGAAAGTAGCAATCCAGTAATATTATTCTTATATAACTATTACCCATGGATTATGTTAGTTCTCCTAGTAGCACTAGCTTTAATCTTTGAATACAATATCTTTGAATATAAAAATATTTATATTAGATTAAGTGAAGATGAGGTTCGAAAAAAAATAATAGCAGCAGAAGATGGTAAAAAGATAAAAGACTTGGAAAATGAATTAGAGCATCAGATGAGTTTATATAGTGAGTTATTCAAAGAGATAGCTACGGATAATAATAATTTACATAATCTTTGTCAAATAATATGTACTTATTTATTAAGGCATATAGACAACAATAAAAAAGGGAGCTATTCAGTAAGTATTTATTTAAAAAATAATGAATATCTGTGGATGCCAGCACATATATCAAAAAATTCTACTGCCATTCCTAAGTTATATAGAAAAAAGCAAGACGAAGTAAAAGTTTCAGACAGTAATATTAGTGAATACTATTTCTGCAAATGCATTTGTGGTAAAGTAAACACGGTAAATGTAATAGGTACAGCCAAAAAAATTAAATCGACATTTTATTTTAAAAATAAGGAAGAAAAGAAAAAAACACAGCACAATCAGTATATTAATTTGTTGGTAAATATTAGTAGTACAAAAAGTTACTTGATTGAAGTTATTGCTCACAATAGTTCAACTATTACGGCTGAAAAAGAATTATTGGATTTTGCTGGAAGGTTATTATCATCGTATGCTTTGATTCTTTCAATGGTGGACAAAGTAGCTCAAGAAAGATAATATACTACTAAAATATAATAATCTGCATATAATAAAGTAAAGGTGACGATATGAAAAAATCAAATAAAGTATCTAGGCAAGAAGTGACGCAATATCAACAAGAAATGAATCGTCTTTTAAAAAATATTGATAAACGAATTATACAACAAGATGAAATGCGTGAAAAATTATATTTGGAAATCTTTGAAGATATAGAAAGGCAAAAAAGAACTAAAGCGAAACGTAGTAAACGTTTGGAAGATGAAATTTTGAGAATATCTAGTAATTGTAATTCTGTAGTAGCATCGCAATTACTTTCGCCTAGTACCGCTACTATCGGAAAAAGTACGATATGTAGTCTCTTAAAAAAAGAAGCACCTCTACTAAATAAATCTAGTATTACAAGGGGTTGCATTGATGACTTTGCAATAAAAAAACGTAAGAAATAAGGAACAACTAGTTCATGAACTTTCTCATTGGATAGAAAAAGTAAGAAAGCTAAAAATCAAAAACTACTAAGTTTTATTAATGGATTAGAAAGAGATATAGACGCAATAAAGAATGCAATCATATATTCTTATAGTAATGGTCTGGCAGAAGGTAGGGTAAATAAATTAAAAGTAACAAAACGAATTATGTATGGACGTTGTAGTTTTGAATTATTAAAATCAAAGTAACTTCGGCTTGAAAAAATGCGTAAAGTCAACTAACTGTGGAAAAACATTTGAAACACATACGGTTAAGCATAACATTTGCAGAGAATGCAGTTACACCTCGGGGTTACAAAATACACTAGTATCAATCTTCGAATTATTATAATTCTCTGATAAATACTAGGTATTTTGTATTAGGGGTGAAAATAGGCTAATTTAACCTATTTCTTTATTACAGACTAGATTAATCCGTGAGTGGTATATAGTCCCATAAATATTCTTTTTGTAAGTCTTGAATATCTTTACGAACTTCAATTACAATACCGTCTACGTTTGCTATTTTTACCCCTTCAATATTTGAATGTGCTATTCCCGGACTGTCCATAATCTTTTTCAATTCTCCAAGTTTTGAATCTTTGCTGTTATCAGCTTTAAATTTTTGAATAAGTTGTGATACATCCGTATCAGTTTTCTCTAATAATTTTTCCAATATAGTTTTTAATGGTAATCTAGGAATTACTTTCCAGTAATTTTTATCTGTAGCTTGTAATTTTAATTCATCGGGATTCCGTACTTTACCGCCTTGCTCTGCAACAAAATTATAATAACTCGCTAATAGATTATATGCTAATTTCTTTTGATCACAGGTATCTTTTTGTGGTATCCACCAGGGTGATGGATATGTATTAAGTGCGTTCCCTAGGTCTGATAATTTTATTCCAAAACTAAACTGAGGAGAAAAACCTACAGATGAATCATATTCAAAGTCTACTTGAACATCAAAGTTTTTATATACTTCCAACA
This sequence comes from Eubacteriales bacterium, assembly GCA_044425705.1. Taxonomy (GTDB): domain Bacteria; phylum Bacillota; class Clostridia; order Lachnospirales; family Lachnospiraceae; genus JAWXVD01. Next base: position 6,458 of record JAWXVD010000124.1, read on the forward strand.
TACAATTTTTCCCGATTTCGTACTTGCCCACTACATCTTTTATTTTGTAAAATATAAATTTACAGCTTTCTTTTATGAGCTCTTTGATTGCTTCTATTTGTTCTGGATTATCATTTGAAATAGGAGTAGTAACCAATTCGATTGTATAGGTGTCTATTTGTTCAAGGTCAACTTTAGAATCTGCTGTCAGATATACTGCCATGTCTTTATTATCTATATAATATATTTTACCAATTGTATCATTTTCTTGTATCGTATTATTACGACTTATCCATTTTATAGCATGAAGCTCAAGCTCCATCCCTATTGTTTCGCTGCCAAATTCCTTTTTAAATTCTATTTTACACATATTTATGATTTCCTTTCTGTTGATTTCATGGATTCTAGCATCTTCTTGTAATTTTCTACAAAATTTGCTATGGTGACATATCCTGCTTGAGCATCTGAGATTGTATCATCCAAGTACGAACTCTTGTCTGCTGCAATTGCTTCTAGATAATATCCTATAATTTGAGGGGTATCAAATTTGAGGGTTACGGTATTATGAGTTGAGGTTGCGTGCATACCACTTGTTGAATTGTTACTACTTGAACTACTTGCTCCGCTAAAAAATAAAAATCCACCACCAGATGATGCATGTTGCTCCATTGTATCTGCGAATTCCGAACTAATATCCGAGTTTGATACCAATTTAACCGAGATATCCCTTGCTATTAGCATTGCCACTGTATAATTGGGTAAAATATAGCTACCTGTTGTCATTTCACTCAATCGTTCTTCATTTATATTGACATATGCAGTTGCTGGATTAGGTGCAATTTTTTCTGTTGTAACATTATACATATCCTTTGTTAATTCGAAAATACCTGGATTAAACCATTCTCTTTCTATTTCAACTTTAGCTACATTCATACCAATTTGTATACTGGTATCACTACTTTTTGTAAAATCACTAAAATGTGAACTTGCGCTACTATTTTGTGAATGATGTCCTGCAAACCAAAAGCTTGAACCTGAAGTGGCTGTGGAAGCAGAAGAACTACTAGAAGTTTGGGTATCTAATGAAGATCCTTTTGCTTCAATGACTATTTGTGTAAATCCTGAGGGTATTAAGGCTGGCGCTACACTCGTTGTCGTCGTATCCTGATCTATCACCTTTCTAGAAGTTGTATCATGGGAAACATTCCCCCTAACTAAAGTTGATAATTGAATCTGTGTTTTAATATCTTCTATTTCAAAATCCAATGTTTCAAGTTTTGTTCTAAGTGGTGATAAAAGATTCTTCAATTCGGATAAATTTTTCAATTCAGTTGCCTTTAATGTTGCATCGGCTAAATCTTGTGATGCTGATACATATTTTTGTTGTGCTTGTGATGCTTCTGTAAGACTACCTGTGAGTGCTTTAAACAGTCCGTTTATCCCTTCTTCTGACTCAAGAGAAGATTCTGATGTCAATTTTTTTGCTATATCGTTTGGAATTGTGCCATTTGGAAATAACGTTGCTACATCTAATGCTGTGTTTAGCGCTGCTGTAATTCCATTACCATATGTTTTTATTAATCCATCTTTAAAATTATTAACAATGTTAAGTGACTCCTTAACCTTAAGTGCTGCGTCTGCAACCTCTTTATCATCTGCAACCATAGATGAAATCTGTTTAATCTTGTTAGATAGTTCAATACGCTCTGTAGACAACATTTTAAGACTCATGGCTAGAACATCTGGTGTTTTTAATAAATCTACTGCCGTAAATGAGGTATCTAATAACTCAAACCAATTGGTAGGGCTAAATGATACTGGATAGACGTATCCTCCATCAGGGGTAAGTTTTCTGATATTTTCCAGCATTCTTCTAGCCTCTTCCAACTCAGCTCCTGAACCACTAGCTAGAATTCCTTCAATAATCTTCATATCATTAGGTGTGAAAACAGAAATCAATTTGGACATTTTTTCATTTACTATGTTGAGATTACTTTCTGCAACTGTTTCATACCACTCAAGATATGCATTATTGTATTTGGCATTATCACTGGCATCGGATTCATTGTATTTTTTTCTTAGCTCCTCTTTCTTTTTATTCTGGGTTTCTGCCCATGCTTCATTGGCATTAACCCAATCGTCAAATAACCTAAAATATACATCTTGTAATGTTGTTTTTGTTTCAACACCGTCACCAAAATCATAAAAATATTCTGTCATCAACAATTGACGCAATTGATTTTTAGCTTCTGCGACCTTGAGATTTAACTTCGGTGTTAATACATCTAATGCTGAACGATACTGATATGGTAGTGTAAGTCCATTGTCAGATCCAACCATGCGACATGAGTCAAATAATTTATTGGCCAATTTTGATTCTTTTGCCTCAACACTTGCCCCTTTTGCTAGATTATTTTTATAATCATAGGCATAATCTTCTGCTGTCAACACTTGTCCTGGCAATGTTAAACATAAAAATTGATTGGGGCTTGCACCTCCAATTACTGAGTTTATTTGTTGATATACAATATCTATAAATGAACTCTCTGTTGTATCCTTGTTACTTTCTTCTACTTCTGGCATTCTCATTCCTCCTGTTCTTTTCTTATTAATGACTTAATTTTAGCAAATCTTGGGTCTTTTGTTGTTAAAAGACCCAAGATTTGCGATAGCAAATCTTGGGTCTTTTGTCAATATAATCAGAAAATTTCTCGTTTAAACATTTAGTCCGCAAATATGTCAAAAGGTGTTACTGTCAATGCAGTTTTCTATACATTAGTAGAGTTCTGGCTGCACTTTGTTACAGTTTTATTATACGCTTATGTAATTTTGATATAGATGATAAATGGAATTCTACATCGCAGTGTATAGTGGGGGATGTGTCCCATAGGGTTTTTACTCTTTTAATTTTGTATTATTGTGGTGTTTCGGTAAAAGAAATTTATAATATTCCTAAAAGCGATTGTTATGGGGAAGGGGCATTCATTTTAGAATCAGACCATTTTAATACTGCACTTCTATGCCAGTTTTTTTGAAAATCAATAAATTTGGAGTAGCAAATAGACTAATAAAAAAATATTATTTGTAACTATTCAGAACCTACTTTAAGTTCTAAATTGTAAAGTTTTCAAATAGAAAATTTAGAACAACAGATTACCTATCAACAACAACTTATTAAAACACAAGAAGAGTTTATTACGTGTCTAAATGAAAAAATTGTAATGATGTAGAATACTGCCGAAGAATATCAACAAGCTATGAATGAAATGTTAGAAGAATTATCAAACATTGAGGCAGTTCTAGCTGATATAGAAAAAGATGCTACCCAATAACGATTACCATTTCTAAAGAATGGGAGACACTATGGCTATGAAATCTAATTTTGAATTTACTACCGCCTTGCAATATCAAGTGAAGGCACTAAAAAAGATTGTATCTGATTTCCAATCAGGGGAACGCTATATTACGCTTCAAAATGAATGTAAAAACCGTCTCAAATCCAAAGATAGAGAGATTTCAAAGATAAAGGGTGAAAATAAATTTTCACCCTCAGCGTCTGTGATTTCACCCTTGCAAGCAAGTGAAATCACTGGACTTAAATATGAATTAGGCA
>JAWXVD010000125.1:0-9929 GCA_044425705.1 Eubacteriales bacterium
AAATTGTAACTTTCAGCCTATAGCTGAATAGTTACGTCATAGTAATAATGTATCATAAAAAGGCCTCAAGTTTGAGGAACTGAACTCTAAAAGTTAGATTGAAAACCTAACGATTAGGAGGTTGGTTCAAAATACTTGGAAGGCCTTTTTAGTCGCTAGTGCAAGCTAAGCAAGTAAAAATTTGAAAGAGATTGAAAAAGCCATATGCCTGTGATATACTTTGATTGCACAAAATGGTGTAATTACAAGAATTAAGGTCAAAAGCCTTGAAAATAAAGGAGATTTAGAAAAAATGAAATTAGGAATCGTAGGATTGCCAAATGTAGGAAAAAGTACATTATTTAACTCGTTAACAAAAGCAGGAGCAGAGTCTGCTAATTATCCATTCTGTACCATTGATCCAAATGTGGGAATTGTAACAGTACCAGATGAGCGTTTAAAATTATTGGGAGATATGTATCACTCTAAAAAAGTAACTCCAGCAGTCATAGAGTTTGTTGATATTGCAGGACTTGTTAAAGGTGCTTCAAAAGGAGAAGGTCTAGGTAATCAATTTTTAAGTAATATTAGAGAAGTAGATGCCATTGTGCATGTGGTAAGATGTTTTGAAGATACAAATGTTATCCATGTGGATGGAAACATCAATCCCTTGAGAGACATTGAAACCATTAATTTAGAATTGGTATTTTCAGATTTAGAAATTCTTGAAAGAAGAATTACTAAAGTAGAAAAAGCTGCTAGAATGGACAAAACATTAGCTAAAGAATTACAAGTGTTGATAGCCTTGAAAGATATTTTGGAAAATGGTAAATTAGCGAAATCTTTTGAGTCAGAAGATGAAGAAGAAATGGCATTATTTAGTTCTTATAATTTATTGACAGCGAAACCAGTGATTTATGCGGCTAATGTGGCGGAAGATGATTTGATGGATGACGGTGCAAATAATGCAGGTGTAGATAAAGTAAGAGAATATGCGGCAGAAAATAACAGTGAAGTATTTGTTGTTTGTGCACAGATTGAACAAGAGATTTCAGAATTAGATGATGAAGAAAAAATGATGTTTTTAGAGGACTTAGGATTGGCTGAATCAGGTCTTGAAAAATTAGTAAAGGCTAGTTATCAGTTGTTAGGGTTGATTAGTTATTTAACTGCTGGTGAAGATGAAACAAGAGCTTGGACCATTACAGTGGGAACGAAAGCACCAGGAGCAGCAGGTAAAATTCATACTGATTTTGAAAGAGGATTTATCAAAGCAGAGGTTGTGAATTATAAAGATTTATTAGAATATGGTTCTCTACCAGCCGCAAGAGAAAAAGGTCTTGTGGGAATGGAAGGAAAAGAGTATGTGGTAAAAGATGGAGACGTAATAGTTTTCAGATTTAACGTATAACTAGATTTAGTACATTGGAAAAATAGAAACACAATATGTGGAAAACTACTAAAAAACACTTTGGAAATTTATGCAAAGTGTTTTTTTTTGTGCATTTTTACTTGCAAATTATATAAAAATACTATAAACTTAATGAAAAGTGGTGATAAGTGGATGGAAGTGGTAGAAAGTGGTGGATAATGTGGAAAAACTTGTGGATAATTCAATCCATAAAAACCGTTGAAATGAAGAAACTTATCATATGAAAATACGATGGCTAGAATAGCAGTGAGTAGGTGATTGTTATGTTTATGGGTGAATACAATCATACAATTGATGCAAAAGGCAGAATGATCGTTCCCGCCAAATTCAGAGAAGCTCTAGGAGATGAATTTGTAGTGACTAAGGGATTGGATAACTGTCTATTTGTGTTTGATAAAATTGAGTGGAATGTATTTGAAGAAAAACTAAAATCACTACCGATTACAGATAAAAAAGCAAGAAAATTTGTTCGTTTCTTTTTAGCAGGAGCGGCTACCGTTGAAGTAGATAAACAAGGAAGAATTTTAGTACCAACAACATTGCGAGAATTTGCAAACTTAATAAAAGATACGGTTATTGTAGGGGTGGCTAGCAGAGTAGAAATTTGGAGCAAGGAAAATTGGGATGGAGTTGCCGATTATGATGATATGGACGACATAGCAGAACATATGGCAGAACTTGGTTTAGGAATTTAGGGATAATGGTTCAGCCGATGGTTGAATAGTTACATTTAGGTTGAAAAGGATAGGTATTGCAGTGGAAAATAATTTTAAACATATTTCAGTATTATTAGATGAAACAATAGAGGGACTACAGATTAAACCAGATGGTATTTATGTGGATGGTACACTTGGGGGAGGTGGACATGCCTATGAAGTTTGTAAACAATTAACAAATGGTGGAAAATTCATAGGGATAGATCAAGATGATGCAGCAATTGCAGCAGCAGGAAAACGATTAGAGGAGTTTGAAGATAGGATTACGTTGATTCGCAGCAATTATTGTAATACAAAGACAGTATTAAAAGAAATAGGCATTGAAGCAGTAGATGGTATTGTTCTTGATTTAGGGGTTTCGTCTTATCAATTGGATACCATTGAGAGGGGATTTTCTTATAAATACGATACAGATCTTGATATGAGAATGGATAGAAGACAAGGATTAAGTGCAAAGGAAATAGTGAACCAATATAGTGAAATGGAACTATACCGTATCATTCGTGATTATGGTGAGGATAAATTTGCTAAAAATATTGCAAAACATATTGTAAGAGTTAGAGAAGAAAAAGAAATAGCAACAACATACGAATTAAATGAAATTATTAAGGCGGCAATTCCAGCTAAAATGAGAGTGACAGGTGGACATCCATCAAAAAAAACTTTTCAAGCGATTCGGATAGAGTGTAATAGAGAACTAGATGTGTTAAGAGATTCCTTGGAGGATTTAATAAGTTTATTAAAACCTAAGGGTCGTTTATGTATTATTACGTTCCATTCTTTAGAAGATCGTATTGTAAAAACGATTTTTAGAAAACAAGAGAATCCATGCACATGTCCATCGGAATTTCCAGTGTGCATTTGTGGAAATGTATCAAAAGGAAAGGTAATTACAAGAAAACCAATGTTACCTAGTGTAGAGGAAATGGAACAAAATAAAAGAGCCAAAAGTGCAAAGTTAAGGGTATTTGAAGGCAAGTAAGAGGTAGTAGTTATGGCAGTCAGAAGTATCAAGAATCATGATAAATACAAAAGACAAACTGCATATCGAGAAAAAAAATCCAATAGACAAGCGTATGTTTATGGAAATGCGGTGCCTAAAAACCATCCAACAGTTGGGGTTAGTCGTGACGAAGATCCCGTTATGGCAAAGATTCAAAAGAGAAAAAATAGAGAGAGAATTAGAAGGATACAAGTAGGGTACATTACCTTTGTATTTGGCGCATTAATTGTAACTGGCATGATTTTAGTGGGATATATTGAATTGCAATCTTCCATTACAGTCAGTGCAAAAAATATTGCATCATTAGAAAGTCAAGTGAATTCACTAAAAGAAGCGAATACACAAGAATATAATCGAATTGTAAGTGGTATTGATTTGGAAGAAATTAAACAAATTGCATTACAAGAATTAGGGATGCAATATGCAACAGAAGGACAAGTATTAGAAATTGAAGGTGGAACAAGCGACTATGTAGAACAATATAGTGCAATTCCAACCAAATAGGTAAATTAATGAAAGAAGGACGCAAAAAGAAAAAAAGTGGCTTGTTTATAAGAAAAAAGAAAATCTTTATTTTATTCTTTTGTATTGCAGCTGCATTTGTTGGGCTCAGTGCCCGTCTCATTATCATAAATAGAGAAGACGGTGAAGAATATAAAAAGCAAGTTTTATCACAGCAACAAGAGCAATATGAAAGTACTACGATTCCATATAAACGTGGAGACATCTTAGATACCAATGGTAATATTTTAGCCACTACAGAGAAAGTCTATAATTTAATCGTAGACAGTAAGATGATTCTCACAAAAGAAGAATATTTAGAACCTACCATGGCAGCATTGAGTTCTTGTTTTCCAGAGGTTGACATACAAACCATAAGAAATTATATAGAAGATAATCCTACTTCCCAGTATTATGTAGTCAGTAAAAGAATGACATATGATGAAATTAGTGGTTTTTTAATATTACAGGAAGAATTGATAGAGGCAGGTGACCCTGAAGTAGAAGCAGGATTATCTATTGGAAGTAAAAAAAATGCAAACGTACAAGGTATTTGGTTTGAGGAAGAATATAAGAGGGTATATCCTAATAATACATTAGCCAGTAATGCAGTTGGTTTTTCAGGAACCGACAACAATGGGTTGAGTGGATTAGAAGGATATTATAATGATACGTTAAATGGTACAGATGGTCGCTCCTATGGTTACTTAAATGATGATGGAACATTAGAAGGTACTACCATTTCTGCAACAGATGGTTATAATATTGTATCCACTATTGATGTGAATATACAAAGTATTGTAGAGAAATATATTTTAGAATATAACGAAGAATATACCAATAATGCAAGAACGGGAAATGGTGCACAGAATATAGGATGTATTATCATGGATGTGAATTCAGGAGAGATATTAGCCATGGCAAATTATCCTAATTATAATTTAAATGACACCTATAACACATCTGCTTTAATCGGTAGTCAGTTACTGAATGTTGATGGATCAGTAGACGAATTAGGTACTGTAATTACAGCAGATAATGTTGATGAGGTATTGGCAGATACAGATGTTATGTATCAGAACTTAAATAATCTTTGGAATAATTTTTGTATTTCCTCTACTTTTGAACCAGGTTCTACAGCAAAACCATTTGTAGTAGCCGCTGGTCTTGATTCAGGAAAGATGACAGGAGACGAGTATTATACTTGTAACGGCGCATTAGAAGTAGCTGATTATATTATTAAATGTCATGCATATTTATCTGGCGGAGAAGGCACATTAAGTGTACAGGAAGCCATTGAACAATCATGTAATGTGGCATTGATGCTGATGGGTAATCAAATTGGAAGAAGTGTATTTTTAGAATATCAGCAAAAGTTTAATTTTGGATTAAAAACGAATATAGATTTGTCGGGAGAAACACGTACAGATAGTCTTGTGTTTAATGAAAATACAATGGGAGTTACAGAGCTAGCTACATCCTCATTTGGACAAGGATACAATGTTACAATGATTCAAATGATTGCGGCATTTTCTTCTCTTGTCAATGGTGGGTATTATTATGAACCACACATGGTAAGCCAAATTACCACAGCAGATGGAGCAGTAGTTGAGAATATAGAACCGAGAATTTTAAAACAGACAGTCTCTGAAAGTGTGTCTGATACCATACAAGAATATTTATTGGGTGTTGTTGAAAATGGAACTGGTACAACAGCAAAACCAGCAGGATACTCTATCGGTGGAAAAACAGGTACTGCAGAAATGGTGCCAAGAGATAAGATAAACTATGTAGTCTCATTTATGGGATGTGCGCCAGCAATTGATCCAGAAATTGCAATTTATGTAGTAGTTGATAGACCAAATGTAGTGGCACAAGATGATGCAAAGCATGCCACTAGATTGGTGCGTAGCATTTTAACTGAAGTGCTACCATATATGAAAATCTTTATGACAGAAGAATTAAGTGAAGATGAAATACTAGAATTAGAGGAATTAAATCTTTCTTTAACAACAGCACCAGAAAGCGATGAACCTTTATTGGATGAAAATGGAGAAGTGATTGAACCGGAAGAAGAAACAACAACTCCGGGAGATGTGTTAGAAAACGGTGCAGTGGTGCAAGAAGATGGAAGTATTGATGCAAATGGTGGAGATACTAGTTCCTCTTTTGGAGTCACTGATGAGGAAATTGGAGATACAGCTCCATTAACGGGAACTGTATTAAATCCTTCTACGGGAGAAGCAGTACAACAGGAAGAAGGGGAAGGCGTCTTTTAAAGGATACATGTAACGATTCAATAGACTTCTGAATAGTTGCGATAAATGCATAAGAAAAGAATAACCTCGTAAAAATGATAATAGATTATAGTAATATCGTTTTATGAGGTTATTTATGTTAAGAAATCACACATATCACAGAAAAAAATTAATTATTTTGTTTATATGTTTGCTACTAGGATTTATTTTGTTGATGATAAGATTATTCTATCTAACCATTAATCTTTCTGAATACTACACACAAAAAGCAGATGAGCTCCATCAAAGAGAAAGAGAAATCAAAGCGAAAAGAGGCAGAATACTAGATATCAATGGTACTGTTTTGGCTGATAATGAAACTGTATGCAATATTTCTGTGATTCATAATCAGATTGAAGACCAAGAAGCAGTCATAGAGTTATTAAGCGAAACATTAGGATTGAGTCAATCTTATGTAACACAACAAGTAGAAAAAGTTTCATCCATAGAAAAAATAAAAAATAACGTATCAAAAGAATTAGGGGATATTATAAGAGAAGCTAATTTGGCAGGTATTAAAGTAGATGAAAATTATCAACGATATTATCCCTATGAGACATTAGCATCTAAAGTTCTAGGCTTTACTGGATCAGATAATCAAGGAATCATAGGATTGGAAGTTATTTATGAAGAAGTATTACAAGGACAGTCGGGAACAATTTTGACAACTACTGATGCGAGAGGAATAGAAGTTTATTCTGCTGGAGAAGAGCGAATAGAACCTATAGACGGCAGTGACTTACGAATTAGTATAGATGTTAATATTCAACAATATGCAACACAATTGGCCATGCAGGTATTAGAAACAAAAGAGGCAGAAAGTGTGGGATTGATTGTGATGAATCCTAATAATGGTGAAATATATGCCATGGTAAATGCACCAGAATTTAACTTAAATGAGCCTTTTACTATTTCTGATGACTATGGAGAGGTGACAAGTGAAGAAGAGCAAACAATACTAAATAGTATTTGGAGAAATGGATGTATCAATGATACCTATGAGCCTGGATCTATTTTTAAAATCATTACAGCAGCTGCTGCATTAGAGGAAGAGGTGGTAACAATCAACGATACCTTCAATTGTCCTGGATATATTGTTGTGGAAGATAGAAAAATACATTGTCACGATACAGATGGGCATGGAAGTGAAACTTTTACAGAAGCAATTATGGCTTCTTGCAATCCAGTATTTATCAGCGTGGGATTGCGATTAGGTATTGCAACATATTATGATTATTTTGAAAAGTTTCAGTTATTAGAGAAAACAGGAATCGATCTACCAGGAGAAGCAGGGACAATTATGCATCAGGAAGAAGATATGGGATTGGTAGAATTGGCAACAGTTTCCTTTGGGCAATCGTTTCAAATTACTCCCATACAATTGATTACAACAGTTTCGTCAATCATTAATGGAGGAACTAGAATTACTCCACATTTTGGAATAGAGAGTATTACCACGGAGGGCGAAATTGATACCTTCACCTATGCTACCACAACAGGGATTGTTTCAGAGGAAACTAGTGAGACAATGCAATACTTATTAGAGCAGGTGGTGGAAAATGGAGGCGGATATAACGGTTATGTAGAAGGATTTAGCATTGGTGGAAAAACAGCTACTAGTCAAACCTTACCTAGAGGAACAAATCGTTATATTTCATCTTTTTTAGGATTTGCACCAGCAGATGATCCACAGATTATTGCCCTTGTTGTCATTACAAATCCACAAGGTACCTATTATGGTGGACAGATTGCCGCACCAGTGATACGTCAGCTTTATGAAAATATACTTCCTTATTTGGAACAAAAAGGATATAATAAATAACGGATATTAGGAAAAATATGTTTTGATGATAGAAAGGACATAAGAATATGAATTATAGTTTTGTATTGCCGGTTATTATTGCATTTGTGATTAGTGTAGTATTAGGACCAGTAGTGATTCCTTATTTAAGAAAATTAAAAGTAGGACAAATGGTGAGAAGTGATGGACCACAAACACATTTAAAGAAAAGTGGAACACCAACTATGGGAGGAATTTTGATTTTAGGTGCTACGGTAATCACTTCATTATTCTATGTAAAAGATTATCCTAAAATTATTCCGATACTTTTTCTCACCTTAGGATTTGGATTGATTGGATTTATCGATGATTATATAAAAGTGGTACTAAAACGTTCACTGGGACTGAGAGCATGGCAAAAAATGGCAATGCAAATTGTATTGACAGGAACCTTTATTTATTACATGATACATGTTACAGGTGTAGAGCTAACAATGAAAGTACCATTTGCACCTGATACAATGATAGACTTAGGAGGTGCCACCATTCCTTTTATGTTTCTTGTTATCATTGGAACGGTAAATGGAACAAATTTTACTGATGGTTTAGATGGCCTAGCTAGTTCGGTGACAGTTATGGTAGCTACTTTTTTCTCGGTAGTAGCCATTGGTACCAATAGTGGAATTGAGCCAATTACATGTGCAGTATTAGGGGCATTGTTAGGGTTTTTATTGTTTAATGTATATCCAGCCAGTGTCTTTATGGGAGATACAGGTTCTCTAGCACTAGGTGGATTTGTGGCAGGAACTGCCTATATGTTACAAATGCCAATTTTTATTCTAATTGTTGGATTTATTTATTTTGTAGAAGTAGTTTCTGTAATCATTCAAGTGGGTTATTTTAAACTGACAAAAGGGAAACGCTTTTTCAAAATGGCACCTATTCATCATCATTTTGAATTATGTGGATGGTCTGAAACAAGGGTAGTTGCAGTATTTTCAATTGTTACAGCAATCCTTTGTTTAGTGGGGCTCATAGCCTTAGGTTGAAAATAATATTTTTCAATGTAAGATTTAGCGGCGATGAGACCAGTTGCTAGTTTGAAAGAAGGGAGCAGATGTGAAGATGGAATGGATGAATAGAAAAGTTCTTGTAGTAGGAACTGGCATCAGTGGAATTGGAGCACTTGAATTATTAGTTAGAAAAGGTGCAAATGCCATTTTATATGACGGAAATGAAAGTTTGATAGAAGAGGATATTAGAAAAAAAATACAAATAGATGATCAAACAAAAATAGAGATTGTTTTAGGGGAATTGCCACAGAATCAAGAGATGGACCTAATTGTTTTAAGTCCAGGAGTGCCAACAGATCTTCCTTGGATTCAAAAGTTTAGGGAAAGAGGAATTCCAGTTTGGGGAGAGATAGAATTAGCATATCAGTTTGAACAAGGGACCATTCTTGCAATTACAGGAACCAATGGAAAAACAACTACAACTGCAATTGCAGGTAAAATTGTAGCAGATTATTGTAAAAAATCATTTGTTGTTGGAAACATAGGAATTCCCTATACGAAAACGGTAGAAGGAACCACGAAGGATAGTATTACTGTTGGAGAAATTAGCAGTTTCCAATTGGAGACTATTGAAAAATTTAAGCCGAAAGTTTCTTCAATTTTAAATATTACGCCAGATCACCTGGATCGTCACCACAATATGGTGAATTATATTGCAGCAAAAGAGGCAATTACGAAAAATCAAACTAAGGATGAAGTATGTGTTTTAAATTATGAAGATAGTGAAGCTAGAGAATTTGCAGAATGTTGTCCTGCTACAGTGGTATTCTTTTCTTCAAAACAATCCTTGGAAGAAGGCTATTATTTAGAAGAAGAACATATTATCAAAGTGAAAGATGGTAAGAGAGAAACTTTGATCAATATCCATGAAATGGCACTGTTAGGCACACATAATATGGAAAATGTGATGGCTGCTATTGCAATGACGGATGCCATAGGAATTACTATGGAAAGTATTTTACAAACAGTGAGAACATTTCAAGCAGTAGAGCATAGAATAGAATTTGTTGCTACAAAGAATGGAGTCAATTATTATAATGACTCAAAAGGTACCAACCCAGATGCGGCCATGAAAGCAGTTCAGGCAATGAACCGAAAGACCATTGTAATCGGTGGAGGATATGATAAAGAAAGCCAATATGATGAAT
>JAWXVD010000126.1:0-9901 GCA_044425705.1 Eubacteriales bacterium
TTTACAGCTATCATAGGCACGACCTGTTACTGCTGCAAACAAAATCCCCTTTTCTTTCAATCTACGAATTTCATCATAGTACTCTGGATTTAAGTGAGGAGTTCCATCATCTACCAATGTACCGTCCACATCGCTACAAACTAATTTAATTTGCTGTAATTCTTGGGCTGTTATTTGTTCTATATTCACTGCTTATTCCTCCAATGTATCTTTTCTATTGAATCCCTAATTTATCATTAATCTCATACTCTATGAAATATAAATCTCCAAATTTTGTTAATTGTTCATCCATCTGGGATTTATAACGTGTCGCTTCCTCTTGATTGCCTGTTTGTTCGTAAGCATGATATAAACTTGCTGCAAGATAATAGCAAGCAATGGCTTCACACTGATCATAAATTTCCGAATTTTCAATTCTTGGGTATCCAAAAATATCATCTACTAAATCATCATACTCTCCTTGGTCTATATCATATAGTAATGAGATTTCATCTGTTTTATCCCAGTTATTTCTAGTCACCATCATAGAGATCGTTGCTACAATCAAAATCGCTATAAAAACACCTAAAATCACCATAATAACATTAGCAATCCCATTTCTAATTTTCATATAGACGCTCCTCTCTTACTGCTGTAATTGCATCTTCAATAACAACTTGTCTTTGTGCTGCTGTCATGGTTTGGAAATTATCTATCGTTTCCCCAGGAATTTCTAAATATACTTCTAGTATTAGATTTGTTCTATCTAAAACATCATATATAGTTGCCACATGTTCCTCAGTATATTGACTTTCATCATACCATCTATCTTCATTTAAAATATCATAAAAATGTTCTAAATAATCTTGAATATTATCTGCACTATATTCTACTCCTGAATAATAGCTAGCATCCACATCAATTGACTCCATTACATTTTTATAAATATATGTATAGTATCTAGTTGCTTGTAATATTGCATTGTATTCATTAAATGTTTCATCCATATAGAAATCATACATATAATCATATTGATTTAATTCGTAATACTGTTGATTCTCTATCATGGATTCTATGTTCTCTATATGCTGTGCACTATTCATAGACAACTTAACACCTGAAAGTGCATATTCCAAACCATAAATTCCTACATTCATATAGCAAATCAAAAAAATCACCACAATTTCTACTGCAATAATTGCAATCTTAACGCTAAAACCAGTAATTTTTCCTGTGGTTTTATATACATCTGTCTTAGTTTTTCTAAATTCATCTTGATACTTTTTCATGTCCTCTCGATGCTGTGCAAAAGCAGGATTTTCTGTCCCACAAAAAGAACAAAAATTATCTTCAATTGTCAAATCCGCACCACAATTTTTACATTTCATGATATAGACCACCCCTTCATTTAATATCCATCACTTGGCCAAAGTCTGGCAACTTATAATCCTTTCCTTTTAGGAAAGGATTTGTCGCAAGAGACAAATTGCCGGTTGAAAAATTTTATTTTTCAACCTACCTATTCTGAAATTCTTTCTTCAACAACTTCACTGTAGTCATAACAAACATCTACTACTACTACACCATCGTCGTTAGCTTCCTGACATAATTCTTCTAACTCATTTTCTGTAAACAACAATACCTCAAATGCATATTCTCTTGTTTCTTCTATGTATGTCTCTATAATTTCCCATTCAATGTGCGAATACTCTTCTGGATTCGCACATTGAATGGTAATCATTTGATATATCACACTACCTACATTATAATCCGAACCATACTCTACCATACGCTCCTTGCTCTGTAAAAATTCAGCGTATGTATCATATAAGTCCATAAATTCGTAATGTTTCCAATCATACAAATTGTAATTCCAATCATAGCTAATCAAGCTATCTTCAAATTCTAAAATAGCATCATAATCTCCTGCCTCATATAATAAATCCATTTGTGAATATGTCTCATACTCCCAAATCATAATAGCCTTCATCTCTTTTGCTTCTTTTCCGGAAATTTCATCATATTCAAAGATAGCATTGAGACTTACTAGGCCTATCACCAAACTACCTATCAAAAAAATAGTAAAAAATATGATTCCTGATGCACGTTTAATTTCTTTACGCACTTCCTGAGCTGGCAATGCATTTAAATCTTCTAAATCATCTTGTAAATCATCTAACTTACCTTTATATTGTTCCGCTGCACCTACATAGTTAAAATATCCACAGAAAGGACACTTAGGTTCTTTCCTATTAAATTTTGCCCCACAATTTTTACAAACCATCCTACACTAATCTCCATCATTTTCTCATAAGCGACTGCATCCTTGACTTCTTTCTTTCATTAAAAGCATCGACCATTCATCGCACTATTACAAGACTCATTCTTCGTTCCACCCATACAGTGATAGCATACCTCGTTTTCTAAGCTTTGCCCTGTAAAATAATTCACAAAATTCTGTAAAGTTATCTGTGCAATATTTTGCAATGCTTCTTCTGTCAAAAATGCTTGGTGAGAAGTAAGTAGTACATTTGGCATAGCCGTTAATAGTGCTAATGTATTGTCATTAATTCCCTGCAAGGAATGATCCTCAAAAAACAAATCTGCCTCTTCTTCATAAACATCCAAACCAGCACCGCCAATTTTCTTTTGTTGTAACGCATCTAATAATGCTTGGCTATCAATTAACGTTCCTCTAGAAGTATTAATGATAATCGTGTGTGATTTCATTTTCGATAGTGCCGCCTCATTCACAATGTATTTTGTTTGCTCTGTTAATGGACAATGTAGGGAAATAATATCACTTTTTTCAAATAGTTCCTCTAATTCTACATATTGAAAATCTACATCTTTTGCTGGAAATAAATCATAAGCAATCACATGCATACCAAATCCCGTACAGATATCGATAAATATACGACCTATTTTACCTGTTCCGATGACTCC
Source organism: Eubacteriales bacterium (assembly GCA_044425705.1). Taxonomy (GTDB): domain Bacteria; phylum Bacillota; class Clostridia; order Lachnospirales; family Lachnospiraceae; genus JAWXVD01. Next base: position 2,926 of record JAWXVD010000126.1, read on the forward strand.
TACTGTCTTTCCATATAAATCCATACCCGTCAAACCACTAATATTAAAATTAAATTCTCTCGTACGATTATATGCTTTGTGCAATTTTCTATTTAGCGTTAATAGTAAACCCATTGCAAATTCTGCCACTGCATATGGTGAATAGGCTGGCACTCTCACTACATTCACTTTTCCATATGCCGCCTTAAAATCCACATTGCTATATCCAGCACAACGCATTGCTAAAACACCAATTTCTAGTTCCTGCAATCGTTCAATCACCTGGCTATTCACATCATCATTTACAAAAGCGCAAACACCTTGACACCCTTTCGCCAATTCTACCGTGGTGCTATCTAACTTACTATCAAAATATTTGATTTCAAACTCTTCAAAGAAGGGACTATCCTCCTCTTGTATCAATTTATCAAACCAAATTTTATCGTAACTTTTTGTATCGAATAATGCAATTTTATATTTTTTGTTAATCATTACTAATATCCATCACTTTCTCTCAGTCTGGCAACTTTGGCTTGTAAGAGACAAATTGCCGGTTGAAAAATCTTATTTTTCAACCTATCACCTCACATTCTACTTGAACTCACATCCAATTACTACCCGTATTCAAAAATTCTAAAACATATGCTAATGTACGTAGATTAGTAACTGTTATTCTTCAACCTATTTCCACAAAACATCCGGATACATGCCCGAATCTTTCAACATTTTAATGGCCTTCATCACTACAGGCTTATCTTCTTGATAAGTCACCCCATACCATTTATCAACAGTAGTTAACACTTTTGCTGTTGCTTTCTCTTCTTTTAATAATTCATCCACTACAAAAGGTAGGAAATACTCTGCCTTCAATGGATTTGCTGGTACATCTTTCTCTAAGAATTTAATGAATCTTTCTTCTAATTCTCCCAAAAAGCTATTGGTGAATCCCCACATATTCATAGATACTACGGTGCTATCAGGCAAACTAATCCATGTAACTCCATCATCTTCTGTATATTCAGCCACCTCTCCATGCTTTTCAATTCTTGTTTTTTCATTAATATCAGCCAAAAAACTATTTTCATCAAGGGTGCAAACACCTCTTGATACATGTCCATTTTCTGTTAGGGTATTCTGTAACTGATATCCTACCATAGCATAACGATACTTCTCATCATCTTTTGTTTCTACCAAGTAATCATAGATTGCTTGAAAAGCACCTCTGCCATAATAATCATCTGCATTGATTACTGCAAATGGTCCATCAACAATCCCTTTACAACAAAGAACCGCATGTCCTGTTCCAAAAGGTTTCACTCTATCTTCTGGTACAGAATATCCTGTAGGTATTTTATCCAATTCTTGATATACATATTCTACATTCACATATTTAGAAATTCTGTCTCCTACAGAAGCTTTAAATTCTTTTTCAATTTGTTTTTTTATGATAAAAACCACTTTTTCAAATCCTGCTTGAACAGCATCATAAATAGAAAAATCTATGATAATATTGCCTTCTTCATCTACTGGTGCAATTTGTTTTAATCCTCCAAAACGACTTCCCATACCTGCTGCCATGATTACTAATACTGGTTTTATTTCATTCATTTTAATTCCCATCCCTTTCTTATCCTATCACATTCTAATTTTCAACCTAATATCTCTCTACTATTACTTCTTATCACTTTATGATTAAAACATAATTATATTGAAAACATTTTTTATTTTTTAGCATTAGACTCTTGAATTTTAGCATATAATTCTTCTAAATACATCCAACGCTCCATTTTTTCTTCTAGTAATGCTTCTTTTTCTTCTTTTTCTTTCGTTAATTGATTCAATTTCACAAAATCACTAGTACATTGTAGCATTTCTCCATCAATAGCTTCCAAACGCTCCTCTATGGTAGCAATTGTTTCTTCAATTGAATCAAAATCTTTTTGCTCTTGGAAGGTAAATTTTAATTTTTTGGCACCGCCCCAAGTTTCTTTGCTCTTCTTTACTTCTGTGGCGATTTTCGCTGCAGAAACAGACTCTTTTTCTCCTACTTGTTTCATAGCGTAATCACTATACCCACCTTCATACTGCACCAATTGACCATTATTTTCAAAGGCAAAAATACGTCTTACCACACGATCCAAAAAATATCGATCATGAGACACCACTGCTACGATGCCATCGAAAGCATCTAAATAATCTTCTAAGATAGTCAATGTAGTAATATCTAAATCATTAGTAGGTTCATCTAATATCAATACATTAGGCGCTTCCATTAACACTCTCAATAAATTCAATCTTCGTTTTTCACCACCTGACAATTTTTCGATCAAATTATATTGCTGGTCTGGTGTAAATAGGAATTTCTCTAACATTTGAGAGGCCGATACACTACCATCTACTGTTTGTACATATTCAGCCGTATCTTTAATATAATCAATGACACGCTTACTAGGATCCATAACTTCTAATTTCTTTTCATTACCCTCTTTAATTTCCTGAGCATAATATCCTATTTTGACTGTTTGACCAATGGTAATTGTACCCGATGTTTGTGGAATAATCCCCACAATTATCTTCATCAAGGTAGATTTTCCACATCCATTATTCCCAATAAATCCTACTCTATCTCCTTTTAAGAAAATATAAGAAAAATCTTCTATCAATTTACGTTCTCCGTAAGATAAACACAAATTTTCCACTTCCACTGTGGTTCTTCCCATTCTCGTTGAAATAGAGCTAAGCTCTACTTTACCATCTATTTCTGGCCCTGATTGATTTTTCAAGTCTTCATATCTTTGTATATGAGCCTTTTGTTTTGTGGATCTAGCCCTTGCCCCTCTTTGCATCCATTCAATTTCTTTTCTCAAAATAGATTGGCGCTTTCTTTCACTAGCCATTTCCCTATCTTCTCTTTGGGCTTTCAACTCTAAAAATCCACTATAATTCGCTTGATAAGAATAAATTTGTCCCTTATCAATTTCTACAATACGATTGGAAACACTATCCAAAAAATATCGATCATGAGTTACCATGATTAATGTTTTTCTCCAATTTTTCAGAAAATCTTCCAACCAATCTGCCATAGTATTGTCTAAGTGGTTAGTAGGTTCATCTAAAATCAAAATATCTGCTGGTGATAATAAAACAGAAATGAGTGCTAAACGCTTCTTCTGTCCTCCTGATAATTGTCCCGTAGGTTGTGCAAAATCAGTCACTCCTACTTTCATCAACATGGCTTTTGCATTGCTTTCAATATCCCATTGATTATCTTTTGTTACATTATCTTTTAGTACACTTTCCAAAACTGTATCCTTATCTTCAAACTTTGGATTTTGAGACAGCATACGAATCACTATATTATTAGCCTTTGTCACCGTTCCTTCATCAGGCTCTTCTAACCCTGCCATAATTTTCAACAAAGTTGATTTTCCTGTTCCGTTAATCCCTAAAATACCGACTTTTTCACCTTCCTGTAAATAGAAAGACGCCTGGTCAAACAAAAGACGTTCCGTGAAAGATTTGGTAATATTTTCCAGTGTTAATATATTCAAGTTTCTACTCCCTATTCCCCTAATTTGCTAATATGTGCTTCCAATACATCTGCTGCCAACTCTATTGTTGTCAAACATCCTGTATCTACTGTTCTATATTTCCCAATTAAATTTCTACAATCAATATCTCCTAGTGTTTCTTCAAATTCTTTTACCAAAGAAGCACAATGGTCTTTAAAGCCTACTGTAGCATGAGCACAATCCTCTACCATTATTTTTCCTAATGCTGCCATAGCTCCTGCCAATGCTCCGCAAGTACTACCACATCCCATGCCACCGCCAAATGCGCTGACTAATTTAATATCTTCATTATTAAGTCCTAATTCATATTGTTCATTAGCTGCTAATAAAATGGATTCTGCGCAGTTTCTATCCATTTCTCTATTATATTTCATCACTTTATCTCTTAACATTGTTTTCTTTTCCTTTACCTATGAGATTTCCTAACTTTTAAGCTCTTTCATTTTATCATGTCTTATCTGCTAATTCAAGGAAATCAACCATTTGACGGCGAACTACTATGATGAAATATAACATGAAATAAAATAAGAGTGTCCGCAAAAATGCAGACACTCTTCTCTCTCATCTTCTGTATTATCAAACATACCAAAAACTCTGGTTTCAACAGTAATTACCGTAATGCTTTAAGTAACTCGGGGATATCATTTTTTAAAGTATCGTAAACAACGCTCAAATCAACACTTCCATAATCATGTACAATTCTATTTCTCAAACCATACATTGCATTCCATGGAATACTTCCTTTTGATTGTTTATACGATTCTGATAATTTTCTAGCATTCTCAGAAATTTGAATCATACGAAAAAGCATAGAATCCAACAAAATTTCATTTGTATTTAATTCTTCAATACCGATACCATTCATTTGGACAACTATAAATCCTAAATCATTTATAATTTTTTGAATATAATAATTATCATTTTTCACATTATCCATATATCTTTATCCCATCTTTTAGTATTTCTTGTATCAATTCCAAATTATCTCTTAACTGACTAACCTGTAATACATCTACTTTTTTATGCAATTCACTTCTTATTTCTTCTACTAAACCATAATATAACAACCCCTTGACATCTGTAGAAATGAGTAAATCCACATCACTGTTTTCTGACGCACTTGCTTTTGCATACGAACCAAAAAGATAACAAAAGTTCACCTCATACTTTTCAAATATTTTATGACATTTTTCTTGGATATCGTCAATTTCAAGAATTCCATTGGATTCGTCAATAGGATTTATCTGTAATAACTTTTCTTCAATGTATTTATATTTTATAGTATCTATCTTATTTTTATCATTTTCATATGCTATGTATGAACGACGTGAAATTCCAACTAATTCAGCAACCTGTTGTTGTGTTAATTTTTTTTCATTTCTTAACTCTTTTAAACTTTTCATTTTGCACCTCCACTTAGATGATAGTGTAATTATTGCACTATGTCAATATAAAAAGTGCAATTATTGCACTATTCATATTGATTGAATGTGTATATTATTACCATAAAATAGCATTTTATACGTCTATGAAATTGAATCTTACAATAACCAATCGTATATTGATTGAATCCCACATAGTTAAGTCCAGTGATTTCACTTGCTTGCAAGGGTGAAATCACTGATGCTGAGGATGAAAATGTATTTTCACCCTTTTTTATAAAAAAACACAAAATAAGAGTGTCCGCAAAAATGCAGACACTCTTCTCTCTCATCTTTTTATATTCTACGAAAAAATTACAAATACATCTACGTTTCGAAACCAACTTATTATTTTAAACTCTTCCCAACTATTTCTTTCCACAAACGTATATATCCTACATTTACTTGTAAGACTACAGTTAGTATAAAATAATAACCTTAAATCAACTTTAAAAAAAACTTTACCTTTTGTGAAATTTTTCTCACAAAAAAAGTGTAGCTGTCAGAGTTAATCACTCTCTAACTACTACACTTTTATCTCAATAAAAATCCTTTATACTTCTCATTCTTAAAGATTCTACTCCTCTGACTTTAATTGTGCAAATAAAATACCTCCAAAAATAAAAATTGCCCCAACCATTTGATACCATGTTAAAGTTTCTCCCAACAATACAAATGCAAAAACCAATGCCGATGCTGGATCCAGATAACTAAAGATAGCAATATTTTGTGGAGATAACTTTTGTAAAGAAATAAAATAAATAGATAGCGCAAATCCCGTATGAAAAACACCTACGAAAATAAGCAATAACAAATCTTTTGTCTCTGGTATGTATAATAATTGCCCATTTATCAAAGTACAATAAGTAGATATCACAACCACTGCGATTAATAATTGTACCAAAGTACTCTCCACTCCATCCATGTCTTTAATGAATTTATTAGCCAGCATAATCATGGCATACATAACTGCCGCACCTAAGGCATAAACCATAGCAAATGAAAAATCATTGAAGCTAATTCCAACCACATTCACTAACACCATTCCAATCACTGCTGTAGAAATACCTACCAACTGTGCCTTTGTAATTTTAGCCTTAAATAATATAGGACTAGCACAAAACACAATAATCGGTGCACAATAATAAACAATAGTGGACATAGCTATTGATGTATTCTTATATGCCTCAAATAGACAAACCCAACTACATCCTAGTACCATTCCAGAAATGCCTAATGGCTTCCAGTTTTGTTTCATTTTATCAAAATCCACTTTATGTTTCTTCATGATAAAGTAGCCAATCAAACAAAGGCTTCCTATTACTGTTCTCCATTGCACAATATATGTACTTGGTACATCTATATTTTTTACAAAGATGCCAATGCTTCCAAACATCAACATAGATATGATAAATCCTAATTTTCCGCTCATCTTCTACCATCACTTTCTTTCATTTTATAATTACATGAATAACCTTTGTTCATGTGAATTCTGACCGCTTTAACACAATACCCCACCTATCATTAGTTTCAAAATTTTATCTTTAAACTAGTGCGTCCACAGTATATCACAAGTGTTTATGCAAAACAATATTTCGTGCATCTTTTATTTATATTATATAACGATACAAAAATCCATTAAAATTTACCTACGGCAATAAGATTTTTATGTGTTACATTTCACGACCACACAAATCACTCCGCTGATTTGTGTGGAGAGAACGATTACACTGGGCGAGGAGCATGCCCCTCGCCGTAGGCGACTTTAAATGGGCATGCGGTCGTTACTTTTTGCCCCCACACGTAGTGTGGGAGACTGTCCGAAAACTAGCATAAGCATCGTTAAAAAAATGATGTTAAACACTGAATAATTCAGTGTTTAACATAGAAAAAATGTACATTGAAAACTGAATAAAATGCATAAAAAACAAGAATTTCCGCCTAAAATATAGTATAATAGAGATGGAAGAAATTTACACAAATCTGTATTTGGAGGAATGACAA
>JAWXVD010000127.1:0-9861 GCA_044425705.1 Eubacteriales bacterium
TAGCACAGTACGAGAACGTACGCAAGTAAAATATATAAAATTTGACAAAAAAATAAGCCTCAAAAGGCTTAAATAAAGGATTCTTATAAATTTTCATATTTTAAAAGTGTAAAACTTCCGCTTTCTTCTGAATATATGAAATATTAGACTTAGTATATACCCTATGGGGGTATGTGTCAAATATAATCGAAAAATCTATTGCAAAGACAATAAAACAGTGCTATATTAACAATAAGCAGAAAGTTCTAATCGTTATTTCTAATAACAAATCTTAATTATTCTAATTATCAATTCAGAATCCTTCGTGCTTAAATTACAAGAAAAAATTAGGAAGTACGAAGAGCAAGAAATTATTATAAGTAGGTAATAATGAGTTTTGTGTATTATGGAAAAACTCCTTGGGATGGTCCAAAGAGTTTAAAGGAAATGATGCCGGATTTACCAGATTTTATGAAAGTATATGTATCAGATTATCAAATGAAGCTCGTGGAAGTATTAAATACGGAAACAGAATGTTTTGAAAATGAAGATGTAAAGCTACTGTTCGCATATTCTCAAGCATTTATGCAAAAGGATAAAGTAAGAATAGAAGAATTAAATGAAAAATATGATGTAAAAAATGAAGTGGTACATATGATAGGGAAAATAGTAGATGGAGCTAGTTTATTAAAAGTAAAAGATGGGGTGAAGGAGGAATGCAATATGTGTGAATATTTACAGGAAATTTGGGATGAAGGACAGGAAAAAGGAATAGAGCGTGGAATAGAGCGTGGAATAGAGCGTGGGATAGAGCGAGGAATTCTACTGTCAATTTTAAATTTGATGGACAGTATGCAGTTTACCATTGAAGAAGCTGTAGATGTATTAAAAATTCCAATTGAAAAGCAAAAAGAATATATACAGCTTATCTTATCCTGTGGTTCTGGATGCGGAATAGAAGATGTTATGCGAACATTAGAGACAAGGAGTCTAAAAAACTGAAAGAATCATACTTCGGCAGAAGATATGAAAACGAAGCAAAATAAAAAGAAATCTTTTGGAACATATTCTTTATGAATTGTTCTGAAGGGTTTCTTTTTTATATATGTTTCGGTATATTATATATGGGAATCTCTAACAACTCATAGCGCCAACCATAGCACTAGAGTTATTAGAGATTCCCATAAATACATTATCGTCTGTGATTTCACGCTTGCAAATAAGTGAAATCATTGGACCTAGACATACAAGGGAGAAAATCTTATGAAGATAGAAAAAAAGAAAATGGATGAATGGATATTATCATATGAAGTCTTTTTGGAGGAAGAAGAAAAAAGTCATAATACAATTTCTAAATACTGCAAAGATATTAGAATGTTTTTAGAGTATTTAAATGGAGCGGAAATTGATAAAAAGAAGATTATGCAATTTAAGGAAGCATTGTTAGAAAAGTATATGCCTAATAGTGTAAATTCGATTTTAGCAGCAATCAATCACTTTTTAGGGTGGCTAGGTCAAGAAAATAACAAAGTAAAGTTGATAAAAATACATAAAGATATTTTTTCAAATCCAGAAAAGGAAATCACCAAAGAAGAATATCTAAGGTTAGTAAAATGTGCAAAAGAGAAAGGCGATATCAGATTATCCTTGTTGCTTCAAACTATTTGCGGTACAGGAATTCGCGTATCAGAATTGAGATATATTACAGTAGATGCAGTGATTTTGGGAAGAGTACAAGTAAATTGCAAAGGCAAAAATAGAACAGTTTTTTTATCAAAACAATTATGCAAGGCTTTGAAAAAATACTGTAAGGATGAAAATATCCAGAGTGGTGGGATTTTTCTGACAAAAACAGGAAAAGCATTAGATCGTTCTAATATTTGGAAAATGATGAAGGGATTATGCTGCCAAGCGAAAGTGGATGAAAGTAAAGTGTTTCCCCACAATTTACGTCATCTTTTTGCAAAAGCATATTATCAGGTGAATAAGGACATTGCAAAATTAGCAGACTTATTGGGACATACCAATATAAATACAACTAGGATTTATATGATGGAAAGTGGTACCAATCATAGACGACAACTAGAAAAAATGAATTTGTTTGTGGGAGAATTCACAGGAAATACTACATGAAAATTAAAAAGTTTTGAGAATACATCATAGAGCAAAAAAATTAATGCTACTATAGAACCACATAACATTTATTATGTGGTGAGCATATCCATCCTCCAATGTTATCTCACTTTCATCTTCCATCTGAATTAATGTAATATTTTTTCAGTGCGAATAATTTTTATAAAAAAAACACAGAAAATAGACCAACTGGAAAATATTTCAAATTGGTCTATTTTCTGTAGCAATATATAATTAAATGAACTATAATTATAAAAAATTATAGTTATTTTAAAAAACAAATGATTTTTTTATTAAAAATACTTGAATTTTTATGTAATAAGGTCTAATATAAAATAGCATATGGTTATATGCTCACCACATAATAAATGTTATGTAGTAATGAAATGATTAAGGAGTAACGAATAAAATCATTTAAAACAAGGCGGAGTGAAGAAAATGGATGATTATTATCGGTACATTAAAAATTGTAATAAATTTTTATTATCGGTGAATGTGAGTTCTTTTTGTAATCAAGTGAAATCACAAGATATAATTCGGTACAGTTACAACAAAATATAAATTCACGAAACAGTTGCGCAAGTAATTGTTTTTGTCATACAAAAAATAGTTAGCAGTTAGAAGGAGAGTCTCATGAACAAAAAGTACATCATTTTACTAGCAACATTATTACTTGCAGTAGTGGTAGGAATTACTACGGTGGCACTTGTCAATCAGGCAAATGCAAAAGAATACTTCCCAGAGAGCGGATATATTCTTGGCAGTGATGATGAGAAGAAAGTGAGCTTTACAAAAGAAACGGAATTCAATGCATCTCAACTAGGTACAGTAAGTTTTAAAAACCTAGAGGGTGATACAGCTGTTTTAGAAGCAGGTAGTTTCGTACATATGGAAGATGGAAGTGTGATGGCATTGGATGATGGTATCTTATTAGATTTTTCCGATTTATCTTCTAACTTTATTAATAACTATTACATAACAAGAACTTTGTCCATTACAGAAACGGGAAGTGGATATACTGCAGAGACAGATAGTGGTTCTCTTACTTTTGGTGAGTATTTATGGAAGTTATCAGATAATAAGTACATGATTTGTTCTAGTGCTATTAATGTGTATTTCTCAGATGATGATATCCGTGAAGTCAGCAATTTCGTAGAGATTTCAGTTACAAGTGATGGCATCGTGGAAATTTTAACAGAAGACAATGTCTGGATGACTATTTCAGACCAATGCTATATAGAAACAGCTAATGGAGTACGTATCAATCCTCTTACCCATGTGATTGATGATGGAACATATCAGATTACTACTTCGAAATTGGTAGTTTCCGCAGATGATAGTATTGTGTTAACAGAAGATGAAACGAGAAGACAGATTGTACCTGAGTTAAATATCGATGCTGTAGATGGTGAAGATGGTGAAGATGGTGTTCTTGGTGAAGACGGAACTAGCGGCGAAGATGGAACATTAGGTGAAGATGGTGTAGATGGAGCAGTGGGTGCAGAAGGAGCTAGTGGAGAAGATGGAGCTAGTGGGGCTTCAGGAGCTGCAGGAAGCAGTGGTGTGAATGGTGCCAATGGAACAAAAGGTGTGGATGCTACTCATGAAAGTAGTATTAATACTGCGTTGCCAACCATGACAATTACTGATTGGAATGTTACATCCACATCATTACAAGCGACCATAGGAGTAGGTGGTGGAACAGAAACACTGGAAGTAACAGGAACCACATTAAACGACTATAACGGATGGATTACAATTACCAATGTAGCCACAGGAGAAATCGTATATTGTTATCAGACAGAAGATGATTATTATACTAATACAGTGGGTGAATTAGATTATGAAATTAGCAAATTTAAAAGTGCAGTAGATGTGTCCTTTACTACCTTTGATTATACAAAGCGGACAATAGACGTTTTAACCCCAGATACAGAGTATAAACTTTCGGTAAATGCATATTATACGATTAATGATGTGATTTACTCTAGAGAGTTTATTTCTCGTACCTTCTATACCGATTCAACTGGATTACAAATGTCATGTGAAGATACTACTATTGATTCGGCTACAGTAGAAGTGAATTCGTCTATGGCTAATTCTGCTACTTTATATATATTAACAGAAGCACAAAATGCTACATTTACTCTGGGTTCAACAAGCGATCAGTCAAATTATACGGCATCTGCATCATGGACAGATAGTGAGGAGTCGGTAATATTTACAGGATTAAACCCAGATACAAAATATATTGTTCGTGCAGTAGTAAGCGTTGATGGTAGTACAATATTAACAAATCAAGAATTAGAGCTACGCACATTAAAAACCATACCGACCTGGGAGGCGACAGACACACCAACAGCCTATTACAATCGTATAAATGGTATGTTTGAAGTATTTAGACCAGTGGTAACAGACGCTTATGATGGAGTAAGTTATTATGTCTATACAGTTTATAATACTGATGGAACAATAAAAACAAGTAAAACAGTGTATCCTAGTGATGCAGAACCAGTTGCGTTCTATTTAGCTACAGACACATGGTACGCTTTTGGTGTGGAAATGTACTTTGATGACAATGAAAAAGTTACAGTCTATGACTTAGGTGTAAGTGAATATATTTTATCAGAAGGTTCCTCATTACCTAAAGTCACGTGGACAGATACATTGAATACCAAATATGATGATATCCAGGGTACCATTCGTATCACACTAGATGGGACATCTAAGATTGAAATATCTGAAAACCAGCCATTAACAATAGAGGTATATGCAAACCAAGTAATCGAAAAAACTGTTCAGTTAACACCCAATCATAATACAGATGGTGTGTTAGCTACGGACAATTATAATATTAATTATACTGCTCAGGCAGAAAATACAAATTATATCGATATTAATGTGGAATTTGATAACTTATTAGAAAATACAAATTATACATTCACAGTTAGTGGATTTATTGATTTAGATGATGGGAATGGAGCGATTAATCGTACATTAGGTTATGTGTCTACTTATACTTATGAAACCAATGCACTGACAGCTACATTTACTTCACAAGATTCCTCAAATGCATTTAGTATTAATTTCGCAATGAATGTGCAATCTAGTACTAGTGGAGGAAGTGAACCAGATTATGTTAAAGAAGAACTGGCAAAAGGAAGTGTTACATTAGATCTTTATCAAGGAACAGGAAATACAAGAACGTATTTGGGAACAACGGTTTATAGTGCAGGTAGTCAAGATATTGTTAATATTTATTATGGAACTGGTGTTACCGTTACAGAAAATAGCTTTAACCAACCAAATTTGACGGCTTCTAGTAATTATACTTTGGTTATTAGTGAAGTGGTTGATGATACTGGCAGTATGAATCTAGGTTATGTGAATGAATTTGATACCATCAATCCTAGCTCCTTTGTGGTGACGGCAAATGCCACACCTCCAGATTTGCTAGCAGAACCTACAGGAGGCATTGATGCAGTACCGATTTATAATATCGATGCTCCTAATTATGGAGCACAGTATGTTGAGGACATGCCAGATGATGCAATCATAGGATATTACGTGAAATCTACATATGATAATAGCCAACGTCTTGCAACAAAAATTACTTATTATGCTTTCGAATATTCGGAGTTTTATAATGCATTAGGAGCGGGTCAAGATCCATTGGTAGATGATGGGGGTACTAATGATGCTAAAAAATTAGAGACATTTACGATAACCACTTCAAATCAAAGTGATACCTTACCAGAAATTGCAGTATTCTTCAATGATGTGACATTTAGCCAGCCAATAATTGAAGGTTCTACGACAAGTAATGGGATTTATATTTATCAAATTACCCAGAATGAGACGACAGCAAATAACACAACAGCGTTCACTCGTGGATATCGCTACATCTTTGCTTATACGGTGGAATATGTTGCCAATACTTCAGACACTACTACTAATAATAAAACTTATACGTATCCCAATGACCATAGTGATTACGCCCAATACGCAGATGAAGTAGCCTGCGGTATAGAAATGGGTAGTACAGTAGGCGCAGATAAAGGTTTTTATGTGTTGAATTCAGGAATGCTATCAGCACCAAAGACAATGCCTGAATTTGCTACCTATGTATATGAAACAACGCCTTCTGCTTCAACGACTGGTACTGTTACGCTACATTATACTTATGATGATAGTGATGGTGCAATTATTGATACAGGAAATGATGATGACAGAACACAAGTTTTATATCCTGATACAAGCGGATTTGGAAATACAGATTCGATTGCCATAAATAAAGAACCTGCCACTGATAGTGATGGTGTGGTTATAACAGATTGGTATCAGATGACAATACTATATACCGTAACCCAAGGGCAAGATGTTTTGCTACAACCAGAAGTGGAGATAAGCGATTATTTAAAAGAATATGATGATATTTTATCTGCATTATCAAATAATACTTATGTAGCAGAACCAGTTTACTTGGCACAAATACCTGTGGAATATAGTTATAAACAATTTTTAGAAGATTCTAATAATGAAAATCGAATTCGAGTCACAATGGATATAAGTGAAGAAAATCTAAATAATAATTATATTACATTTACACTTGACCAGATAGAAACAGCAGAATCTTTAGTATTAAGTAATTTAATGGCAAGAGCTTACGTAATGGAATTAATATTTACAATAACGGATGGTGCAGAATCTACTTTTTATGTACCGATTACCACAACAACTGGTGTACTGAATTCGACTTACTCAGCTAAATTTTCTACCTCACAATTAAGTGATATTTTAGGAGAAGAATTCACGGTAGAAGCTAATGTTATATATGACGATGGTAGACAAGGATGGAACTTAGTAGATTCAGAAAACAGTGGCATGTTTGGGTTGCAGCGGATTAATTCCACAGGAACAGAGGAATTTGGCTACCAAGCACAATATGTAGCCACAACAGGTGATATCTATCTTGATTCATTAAGTAAAAATGGAGGTTTGCTGAAAACAACGTATTCTGGAGATTTGTTAGAGGCTATAAGAACTACAGCTTTTGAAGAAAATCTCATTACTACAAACTTTATGTCTATGACAACTAGTAGGACCTTAACTAGATACTTAACCACAGAGCATTATGGAGTGAGTGACACCACATATCCAAGTGTGGATTATGTGAGTGATAATTATATAGTGCCAAAAGGTGCTAGTACTTATGCTTTACAATTTTCTACTGATGATGGAAGCAACAGTGGACAGGTAGATACTATCACCCCTACAGTAGGAAGTATTTCCTATACAACAGGGGCAACACAATTAACCATACGTTCTTTTACGGTAGAAGGATTCGACCAAATTGTAGATGGAAATGTAACCTTATCTATATATGAGGATGAGGATATGAATGTTTTAGTAGGAACAGGTGTCGTTTTTGAACAGGGTAAGTTTACACAAAATAGCAGTGGTAGTTATACATATACTTATACGGCTACAGATGAAAATGACACAAATGTGGGCATTCGTTTACCAGGAGATGATATTTCTGGTGCAGTGAACTTAAAGCAGGATACAGAATATTATTTAGTGTTTACTGCTAAGATTGGTAGTGATGAGATTGTTTTGTTGGATACAGTTACAACGGATCCAGCAATTTATCCTTTCGAAACAATAGACGGGGTGAAAATCACACCAGATGAGAATGGGATTTATTATAACAACAATAGTTATACAGATAAATCTTTAGAATTTAAATATACTTTAAATACGTATCAAGGTGTTACTGTGGAATATGATATTTTTGCAGTTGACAATATAAAAGAATCTAACGGTGTATACAGTGTTATTGATGATGATGAAGAGGAAATTTATATGACACATCAAGAATTACTTGATGCTGGTATTGCATCAGGAGGGGCTTTAGGATATATCAATAATATAGTATTTAACTTAGCACCAGGAGAAGCTAGAGAAAAATTAGTGCCTGGAACAACCTACTATTTACGAATTACAGCATATGCAGGTGGTGAAAAATCAAGTACTCAAATTTTGCAATTTACCATTACAGCAATTGGAAATATTAATGCAGTTATTACGGTAAATCAGGTTACACAGGACAGTATTTCGTATTTTGTCTCTATAGTAGATAATCAAAAGTCATTAATGAGTAAGACTGGTAAAAGCTCATATTATGTAGTTCGTTTTACAGATGAGAATAATAATCGTATTTTGACAACATATGATAGTATTATTTATTCCACAGATTCAATAAAGAAAGAATTTATTTTGAATCAAGAAAATTTATCCAATCAGGCTGATACCATTGATCCATCAACAACCTATAAGATGTATGTATATGGAGTGATAGATGCGAACCATAATGGAGAGAGCTATCCGATTGCATCCAAAAATGATTCAGGTGACGAATTGGATCAAGATACTGTAAAAACAATAGATTATTTTGCAGATTCATACGATCAGTGGACTGGTTTAACTAATTTAGTAAATTCATTCTGGGTTGAAGATGGTGAAGAAAGTAGAACAAATAAGGAAAGTATGGATATTGTTGAAGATAATTTTGCAATTGGGAATAAAATTCAAATTACAACAGATGAAAACAACTTATTAGTAGATACAAGTTTAGCGTCCTTTAGTTTAAATGCTAGTTCTAACATAGAATTAACACTGTCAGAAAGTTCAGGTGTAGTAACAGTAGATGAATATGGAGATGAGACGCAGGCATTTTCAAAGATTGAATATAGTATAGATGGTTATGAAGCTGCTACTGGTTTTGGCGTAAGTCATTATGGAATTTCGGAGACTCCTGATGAGTTATTTAGTATAGGAACGGATGTCATAGGCTTCAACATATTCACCTATGTAATTCCAGAAACAGTCCCAATTGGTAAGTATAATGTGACTGTCAAATTGTACCGAAGTGGGGTTTCGGAAGCATATGCTACCATAAGTGGCTCAGTTGGTTAAGATACTAGGCTGAAAGAAAGTGATGGTTATAGATATGAACAATGTAAGAAAAATTAATAAAACAGCAAAGTCATTTATAGGAATATTTTCTTTGGTAGTGGTATTCATGTTGGCTACAATTGTAATTGTAGCCATTGAAGCTGTAGCGGATAGACCTAGTGATATCGCATTGACAGCAGGAAGTGTTGTTTATAATAATGCAAACACACCCATTGAATTGTCGGCAGATGGAATTCTCACGCAAGAAATCAGCAGTGGACAGTATTATTTGAATTTAGAAGATGGACAAAAGATACCATTAGGTAAAAATACCATTGCTTATTCTAGTGAAGGTGTTAAGGTCTTTGGCGGAGGATATCTTATAGATAGTGCAGGTGCAGTCACTGTAGTGGAAGATGAAAACACTTTTTCAGACTACCAAAATCCACATTTAATTAAATTAGCAGATCGTAAATATGTCATGGTAGGTGCAACCATTCAAGATGAAGAACAAGTTTTTTCAGTTCAAAACTATCTTTATATTGTCTTAGATACCGTAGGAAATGCTTATTTAATGTCTAGCAATATGGGATTGAAAACAACTTCGCCAACGGTAGTTACATCAGGAGATATTTCCTTTGATATTGCAATGGAAGAGCTTAGTGTTGCAGGTCAAATTATAAATATGAAGACGATTATGGGAAGTACCAATACATATGATACAGCAATCAATAAAGAATTATATGATGAACAGACCCCAGATTCTATTGAGTTAACCATCAAAGGTGGGAT
>JAWXVD010000128.1:0-9805 GCA_044425705.1 Eubacteriales bacterium
ATCCCCATAACACATTCTCAATCTTCCGCGAATTGGTACAATAGGAAATCAGCAGATTTAAGACAGCTATTAGGCTGTTTTTTTAGTTGTGTAAAATCTGATGCTTTCCTAATATATTATATCATTACCATATACTATATTTTATTGTCTATATCCAAGTGATTTAAATCTTCATCAGATAATTCACTTTCTATTGGCATATCCTTATAAAATATTTTATTTTTTTTAAATATTTCTGTGTCAATAGGCAAGCCACGTTTTCTTAATTTCTTATTTACGTAGCGCTTTAAGAAAGCATAAAATACAGCAAATGTAGGAACACCAATTACCATACCGGTTACACCGAATAGACCACCGAATATTGTGATAGAAAAAATCACCCAGAATCCAGATAAACCAGTTGACTCTCCTAGTATCTTTGGTCCTAGTACATTACCATCAAACTGTTGTAATATTAGAATGAAAATAACAAAATATAAACACTGCAAAGGATCGACCATAAGGATTAAGATGGAACAAGGGATTGCACCAAGGTATGGTCCAAAAAATGGAATAATATTTGTAATTCCAATAATAACACTTACTAAAACGGCATATGGCGTGCCTATAAAACTAATACAGATGAAACAAAGAATACCAATCAGTAAAGAATCAAGTAGTTTTCCACTGATAAAACCACCTACTGTTCTATTTACAAAGCGTAAATCTTCTACCAATTGATTTGCTTTTTTGGTATCTACTATAGCATAGATAAGTTTTTTAGACTGTGCCACAAAATTTTCTTTACTTGCTAAGAGATAAATCGAAATCATTAAACCCAGTATTAAATTCCACGCTGCTAATAATAAATTAAGTAAACTTAATGATAATGTTTTAAGTAAACTATTAAAATTTGGTAATAAACTATCATTAATCCATGTTGTAATATGTGAGGAATAATTAGTATATAACTCTTCTAATACTGCCGCTAAATCATCATTACCTGAAACCAGTTTTGTGCTCCAGTCGATAATATTATTTACATATTCTGGGAATAACACAATAATACTCTCAATACTCTCATAGACTCTTGGCACAACAATTAATATAAAGATATAAATTAAAAAGAATACAAACAATAATGTTATAATTATGGAACAAGCACGAATCCAATATCTACTCCTCCTATTATCAAATAATTTTAATTTTTGTCGAATAGGTATTATCATAATACGTTCGGTAAAGTTTACAATAGGTGCCAATAAATAAGCTATTATAAGACCATTAATAATAGGTTTCGTAATTGCTAATAAAATATCAAAATCTTCCTTAAATTGATTACCATTATACAGAGCATAAATAAAATAAGTACTCAAACTTATTACTATAAATGCAGTTACACCCCAATATAAGTATTTCTTATTCCACTTAAATTTCATAATAGACTGTACCTCTTTCTAGTTATCATCATGTGCCTATTTCATTATATCATTTATTTAAAAATTTTGGTCGAAAAATATAAAATTTTCTGAATTTTTATCTTATACTTATATAATTTTTATGTAAAATGTAAATTTTACCAAAGATACAATATTTATGTAAGTGAATTTAAAGTTACATTTTACTCCACACAAATCATTCCGCTGATTTAATCTAACTCACTAGGTAAGTTAGGGAATGAACGATTACGAGAGCCAATTAGCATGCTCTATTAATTTTTAATAAGATTTTATTGAATTCTACTTGACTACTAGTGATACTTTATCATATCATTATACATAATTATTCAGCCATAGGCTGAATAGTTATTAAGTTAAGCAATAATAAGTTGCAAGACTGAAAGAAAGTGATGGTTATTATAATGAAATTACAACAAGTATTAAGCTATGTACGAAAAGCTGTAGATGATTATCAAATGATTGAAGATGGTGATAAAATTGCTATTGGGATATCTGGCGGCAAAGATAGTCTCACACTTCTATATGCATTGAATAATTTAAAAATATTTTATCCCAAAAAGTTTGAAATATGTGCAATTACAGTGGATTTGGGATTTGATAATTTAAATTTAACGAAAATCGAAGAATTATGTCAAGAATTAAAAGTTGAGTACCATATAATAAAGACAAATATTGCCGATATTGTTTTCCATGATCGAAAAGAATCCAATCCTTGTTCTCTATGTGCTAAAATGAGAAAAGGTGCCTTAAATGAAGCTATGAAGGAGGCAGGATGCAACAAGATTGCTTATGCCCATCATAAGGACGATGTAGTTGAAACTATGCTTCTATCGCTCATATACGAGGGTAGATTCCACACCTTCGCACCCGTTACATATTTAGATAGAATGGATTTAACAGTAATAAGACCCTTGCTCTATATGAATGAAATGGATGTAATAGGATTTGTGAAAAAATATAATGTACCTGTAGTAAAGAGTCCTTGTCCAGCAGATGGTTATACGAAAAGAGAATATGCTGGTGATTTGTTAAAGCAATTAAATCAAGAGAATCCTGGTGCTAAAAACCGTATGTTTACTGCTATAACAAACAGTAACATTAGGGGCTGGGACTAAATTCTATTTGTATTGGGGAAAAAATGGCTAATAAAAATTATCATGATGAAATGGATAAAAAGAATATATTAAAACTAAGGGAAATCGTTAAGACTTTACCAGTTTTTTGTAAGGAATATTTTAATGGAATTAACGATAGTATGTCAACTAGGACACAACTTGCCTATGCATATGACTTGAGAGTATTTTTTGAGTTTATGCATACCACAAATCAAGAATGTATGAAAAAGGATATTACAGAATATTCTATTGAAATTCTAGATATCATTAAAAGACAAGATATTTTAGAATATATGGAATACCTTTCTTACTATATCAACCCCGATACCTTAGAAGAAATTCAAAATGATGAAAGAGGAAAAAGTAGAAAATTATCATGTTTGAAAAGCTTCTATAATTATCATTTCAAAAATGAATTGATTGAGACGAATCCTGCATCATTAGTTTCTCTTCCTAAACTTCATCAAAAAGAAATTGTTCGACTTGATCCAGATGAGGTTGCAATATTATTAGATAGCGTTGAAATGGGTTCGAATTTAACTGAGAAGCAACTAGCTTATCATGAAAAGACAAAAATTCGAGATTTGGCTTTGCTTACTCTTCTATTAGGTACAGGCATACGTGTATCAGAATGTGTAGGATTAGATATGAATGATGTAGATTTTAATAATTTGAGAATTAAAGTTCGTAGAAAAGGTGGATATGAAGATACTGTATATTTTAGTCGTGAAGTAGAATCCGCTTTATTAAAATATATGGAAGAAAGAAAACGAATTATTCCATATACAGGACATGAAAACGCACTCTTTTTATCGATTCAAAATAAACGTTTGCAAGTAAGAAGTGTAGAAAAATTAGTGAAGAAATATGCTAGTCTAGTAACCACACTAAAGAAAATTACTCCACATAAACTGAGAAGTACCTTTGGAACGAATTTATACCAAGAAACTGGTGATATCTATTTAGTTGCAGATGTGCTAGGACATAGTGATGTAAATACTACAAAAAAACATTATGCAGCTATGAATGAAGATAATAAACGCAAAGCTGCTTCTGCTGTAAAATTAAGAGAACCATAAAGCATCTGTGTTTATTTATAGATAAATTCTGATGAGTAATATGGAACAATGATATGATGACCTTGTATGATTGTATCATCTTCCATGGTATTAATAAACATGATTTCATCTATCAATTCATCCATATTCTTATAATGAGAATCATAATAAATCTCAGCAATTGACCAAAGTGTATCTCCTGCTTCGATTTCAATATTTGTATAATATTTATAATAAACTGTTTCATCGTCTTCATGAGCACTAGATAAGATAGATGAAAGACTAATCGATAATGTAAATATGATGGAAACTGTCACTATAATAAAAATTGCTGTATTTCTACGTAATTCTCTAAGTCTACGTTGTTTACTTCTATAAATTCTATCTTCTATCATATCTATCATCCTTTCAAAGCTAATCAATCAGAACATCTGTTCTTTAATATTATTATACAGAACGAATGTTCGCATGTCAATAGATTTACCGAAATAAATCGAACAAATATTCGGAATATATGTTTCTTTTCTAGGACAATTGTGGTATACTAATTTAAATAGTTAAGAAGTAGTTATAGAAAGGTCAAAGTGTGATAATATGGCATATGGAAAAATATCAAATAAACAAAGTGAAATACTAGAATACATTAAAGAAGAAATATTACAGAGAGGATATCCACCAGCAGTGCGTGAAATTTGTGATGCAGTTAATCTTAAATCTACCTCTTCTGTTCATTCCCATTTAGAAACTTTAGAAAAGAACGGATATATCAAACGTGATCCTACAAAACCTAGAGCGATTGAAATTTGTGATGACAATTTTCAAATGGTTAGAACAGAAATGGTAAGTCTACCTGTAATTGGTACTGTAGCTGCCGGTTCTCCTATATTGGCAAATGAAAATATTGAAAGTTATTTCCCTATTCCTGCAGAAATGATACCTAATGGTGATCCTTCTTTTGTTTTAAAGGTAAAAGGTGATTCCATGATAAATGTAGGAATTTATAGTGGAGATCAAATCTTTGTACAAAGCTGTTCTACAGCTCGTAATGGGGATACGGTAGTAGCTCTCATAGATGATTCAGCTACAGTTAAAACTTTCTACAAAGAAAGTGATCATATTCGATTACAACCAGAAAATGATACTATGGATCCTATTATTGTAAATGATTGTCAAATTCTTGGTAAAGTATATGGTGTTTTCCGTATGTATAATCATTAGTTGCATGGATAAATCTAGTGATTTCACTTGCTTGCAAGATTAAAACTACAGATGCTGAGGCTGAAAATTTATTTTACCCTCTAATTCCTATGACAATCTGTTGAAAAAATTTCTGATTTTATATTCTATAAAAAAGACCTCCCGATTTTTGGTCCAATAATCGGGAGATCTGTACAATAGATATGTTGCATTTTAATTTTAAAATATTGTTTGTTGCTGTGTGTGCAATAATGTTGTTATTCGTACTGAAAATTTGTTGTGTCAACTTTCTTACCATCTGACCAAATTCTCTCTAAATTATAAAAATTTCTATTTTCTTGATCGAATATATGAACTATGATATCTTGATAATCTAAAAGAATCCAATTGGCATTATCGTATCCTTCTTTAAATTTTGTATAATATCCAGCTCTTCCAAGTTTATCGCTTACACTATCAGTCATTGTTTGAATTTGACTTTTGTTATTACCGCTAGCAATTACAAAATAGTCTGCCATAGAAGATACTTGACTGATGTCAATAATTGTAATATCTTCTGCTTTTTTATCCTCTAAGCCCTGAAGAGCTAAAGAAACCATCTTTTCTGAAATGTTCATTCTTGTAACCATCCTTTTTACATTTTCTAACTTGCACAAATGATTTTATTGTTAATTATCTATTTGGCCGTAGAATCTTCTATTAATAAATTTTTATAAAAATCGTAAGTCTTCTGTGTCATAGGATCCACTTCTCCATCAATTTCTTTTAAATATTGAAGTGTGTCTTCCAAAATTTTAAATAAAGCTAAATCTAAATCTTGAAATGCTAATGGACGAATGATATCTAAATTAGGAGCTTGTGAACGATTGGGTTCAATATAATCTGCGATATATACAATTTTTTCTAATTGAGACATATTAGGACAGCCTGTAGTATGATTTAAAATTGCACTAATAATATCTGGATTTCTAACACCATATTTCTTCATAGCTAAATAACTACCAACTTTAGCATGTAAAAGAAATAGGTTTTTCTTCTCGATATTGGTCATTTGGATATTATGTTTTTTACATAAAAGTAATTTTTTATCATTTGACATACATTTCGCGCAATCATGTAATAAACCCGCTATTTGTGCGTCCATACTATTTTCGCCATGACAGAGCGCTAATGCTGCAGCTGTGTATGCTACACCTAAAGTATGTTCAAAGCGTTTGGAATCCAGTTTTTTTTCCATAGATTTACGAATTTTTCGTATGTTATCGATTTTCATGTGATTACTTCTCCTGATAAATATTATATCGTTTGATAAACATTTCTGTTTTGTGTCTTACCATATATCGGATACTTTTCCCTTCGCGTACTCGTTCACGTATTTTCGTAGATGAAATATCTACATTTCTACATGATAAAATAATGATTTTAGCTTGATATTTATCATTTAAAACTTTAATTTGTTTTTCTAACTCTTCTACTGTTAAATCATCCCTAATAGCGGCAGCAATTGTTACTTCGGAAAAAATTTTCTCGGGACAAATCCAAGAATCCATAGAAAATAGATTATCAGCACCTACTATAAAGAAATATTCTGTAGTGGGGTTATGTTTTTTTAACTCTGCAATCGTCTCATAGGTGTATGAATCTCCACCACGATCAACTTCTATGGTAGATAATGCAAAATGCGGATTATCTTCAATAGCTTCACCTGCCATAGTAATTCTTGTTTTGCTATCTAACACATCTGCTGGATTTTTCATATAAGGATTTCCACTAGGAATAAATAGGACTTCATCTAAATTTAATTCTTCACATGCATTTTCGGCTAAAATTAAATGTCCTAAATGAATTGGGTTAAATGTTCCCCCCATGATACCAACTCTTTTTACTGTACTCATCTTCCTAACCTTGCCTTTCTGAAAGAATATAATCGTATCTATTTTTAACAATTATCATTAAGAATTTTTCTTATAGACGATTTATATCTTTATTACATTTAAAAGTTTGTTATTTTATTAACTATCTCAACAATATCTATTATATAACTAACTTTCAAATACTGCAATATTATTTTAATGGTAATTTAATTTTAGGATTTTTCTTATCGGGTTTATATAATACGATTTTTTTCCCGATAACTTGTACCACTTGAGAATGTGTTCTTTCTGCTAGTATTTCAGCAATCTCTTTAGGATCATCGATACAGTTTTTTAATACGGATATTTTGATTAATTCTCTATTGTTAAATGTTTCTTCTACCGCTACTGTAACTTCAGGTGTTAAGCTAGACTTTCCAATTTGAAAAATCGGATCTAATGTACTAGCTAAGCCTTTTAGATAGGCGCGTTGTTTTGTTGTCATATGGACCTCCATCTTAATTCATGTGCTTAGGAAATCCATATATAACAGGATCCCTAACATATAGTATATTATTTATAGTAGTCAAAAGATAAACCATACATTCTAACAGTATCACCTTCTTGAATACCTAATTCTTCTAATTTTTCTAATATGCCATTACGTTTCAAATAATTTTGGAAATAAATAAATCCACGTTCTGATTCAATATTTGTATTATTTAACATCTTTTCAATTTGAGTACCTTCTACAACATATTCTTGTTCTAATTCATCATAAACAATATCGTAAGAATCTGTTTCAATTGCTTCTAATTCTGGGAAGTACTCTTGTTCAAACATGGTTGGTTTATCATCTACAGTATCTAACATAGCTCTCACAGCATAAAGAAGTTCTTTGACGCCAGCACCACTAACGGCAGAAATAGGGAATACTTTGATTCCTTTTGGTTCAAATTCTTTCTTTATAGCATCAATATTGCTTTCTTCTTCATTATAGATTGCATCAATTTTATTAGCTGCAATTACTTGAGGTCGTTTACCGATATCCATATTGTAAGCATCTAATTCTTTATTAATAGCATAGATATCTTCAATTGGATCTCTGCCTTCTACTCCAGCAGCATCAACAATATGAACGATGACCTTAGTTCTCTCGATATGTCTTAAGAATTCATGTCCTAAGCCGATTCCTTCTGAAGCCCCTTCAATTAAACCGGGAATATCTGCAATGACAAATCCTTTGCTACCATCTAAATCCACAACACCTAAATTTGGATTTAAAGTGGTGAAATGATAATTTGCAATTTTAGGACGTGCATTGGTTACTCTTGAAAGGAAAGTTGATTTTCCAACATTAGGAAATCCTACTAAGCCTACATCGGCAATCACTTTTAATTCTAATTGAAGATTCAATTCTTTTGCTGGAATACCTGGTTGGGCATATTTAGGAGCTTGCATTGTGCTTGTAGCATAATGTTGGTTTCCTTTTCCACCTTTTCCACCTGTTAATAAGACTAATCTTCTATTTTCGCCAGACATATCAGCAATTACCTTGCCAGTTTCTGCCTCTTTTAAAACAGTTCCTTCTGGAACTTTTATGATAATGTCAGAACCGTCTTTTCCATGACAATTTCTCTTGCCACCTTGTTCGCCGTGTTCTGCACAGTATTTTCTAATGTGTCTAAAATCAGCTAAGGTGTTAATTCCTTCATCAACGACAAATATAACACTACCACCTTTGCCACCATCACCACCATCTGGGCCACCATTTGGTACATATTTCTCTCTTCGAAAGGAAACATGGCCATCGCCACCTTTTCCACTTCTTACATAAATTTTCGCTCTATCTGCAAACATGTTCTGCCTCCTATCTTTTGCGGAACAAATTAATTTGTAACTAGAAAAAAAGGTTCCAAACACACTAAAGATGTTTGAAACCTAAATACATTCGTCCTATTGTTCTACAGGGTAAACGGAAGCTTGTTTTTTATCTCTTCCTTTTCTTTCAAATCTAAGTACACCGTCAACTAATGCGAATAATGTATCATCTCCGCCGCGTCCTACGTTAACGCCTGGATGAATCTTAGTTCCACGTTGTCTGTATAGAATGTTTCCTGCTTTTACGAATTGTCCATCAGCTCTTTTTGCGCCTAATCTTTTAGATTCTGAGTCTCTACCGTTTTTTGTAGATCCTACACCTTTTTTATGGGCAAAAAATTGAAGGTTCATATTTAACATGGTCTTACACCTCCTTGAATTTTAAGTCTAAATACGTTTTGCCGTATTGGCTTTCGATTTGTTCTAAACCAAGCACTAAGGAATCCATTAACAAAATAGCTTTTTCATTCATTGGATGGTCAAATCTGCAATCAATCAAACCCTCTTCTTCATTGGAAACTAGCGAAAAATGTTCTTTTGCTAATACTTCCATTGAATTAATTGTATTGATTACTAAAACAGATATCGACGCACATACTATATCTTCACCATGATTAGCAAAGTCTGCATGTCCAATGCAATTAAAACCTGTATATGAATTCTGTCTTGTCTTAAAAATTACTACATGAGTCATATTATTACCTAATTAAGCATTAATCTTGTCAATTTTAACTTGAGTGTATGCTTGTCTATGACCATTTTTTTTGTGATATCCAGTTTTTCTTTTGTATTTGTAAACGATAACTTTACGAGCTCTAGCATGTTCTACTACTGTAGCTGATACTGTAGCTGTAGCTACTGCTTCTCCAACTTTAAGAGTTTCGTCTTTCACTGCGATCACTTGGTCAAATGTTACTTCGTTACCTGCTTCAACGTCAAGTTTTTCAACTTTGATTACGTCTCCTTCAGCAACTTTGTATTGTTTTCCACCTGTTGCAATAATTGCGTACATATAGGCACCTCCTATTAATTACTCGCTAGTTTTGGTGACACTTACGTGTGCTTGCGACCTAACTATGCGGCATACTGGAATATTATATACTAATCAAATGCTACTGTCAAGGGTTTTGACAGAAAAAATTAGGATAAACGCATCAATTTCCACTTGACAAGAAGATTTTTCTTGCAAAGTGGTCTTTTTTATGGCATAATGTATTACATACATGTAATACATTGGAGGTTATTATGGCAAATTATCCAGA
>JAWXVD010000129.1:0-9743 GCA_044425705.1 Eubacteriales bacterium
TCGCTATCACAGCTGACGCATTTAACAATTTATCCGATGCAGGTTCTTCTCTTATTACATTGCTAGGATTTAAAATCGCTGGACAAAAACCAGATCCTGATCATCCTTTTGGACATGGTAGGGTGGAATATATCGCTGGACTTTTTGTCTCTCTAGCAATTGTTATGATGGGTGTTGAGTTAGTCAAGATATCTTTTGACAAAATCAGATATCCAGAATCTACCAGCTTTAGTTATTTAATTGTAGGTATTCTTATCGCTTCCATTGTTGTAAAATTATACATGGCTTACTATAATCACTCCATTGGTAAGAAAATAAGCAGTGCTACGATGATCGCTACTGCAACAGATAGCCTAAGCGACACACTCTCTACACTAGTTGTTTTGATATCTACACTTGTATCTCAATTTACTTCTTTTCATATTGATGGGTACTGCGGTATTTTAGTTGGACTATTTATTTTATATGCAGGATTTAATGCCGCCAAGGACACCATTAATCCACTCCTAGGTCAACCACCTGCAAAAGAATTTGTAGAAAAGATAGAAGAAATTGTTATGAGCTATGATTTGATTATCGGTATTCATGATTTAGTCGTTCATGATTACGGGCCTGGTCGTGTGATGATTTCCGTCCATGCAGAAGTTCCTGCCGATGGTGATTTATTAGAAATTCATGATGTAATCGACACCATTGAACACCATTTAAATCAAACATTACACTGTGAATCTGTCATTCATATGGATCCTATTATGCGTAACAACGAAGAAGTGGATTTTTTAAAGAACAGCTTAAAAAATATGCTATCAGAAATGGATTGTACTCTCAAATTTCATGATTTTAGAATTGTAAAAGGGCCCACCCACACCAATGTATTATTTGATGTTGTCGTCCCTTTCCACTTTTCTATGACAGATACAGAAATAAAATCATCGCTGCAAGATTCTTTTTCCCTATTAGACGACAAATATATGCTTGTGATTGATGTTGATAAAAGTTATGTATCAGGATGATTACTGAACTGCTCATTATGACATTATAAAAACTACTACTTCTATCTTATAGAGCCTCAGAAAGTTAGCTTTTTAGGTCTAACTTTTTAGGTTCGGTTCATAGTCGTAGTAGTTTTTCTTTCAGTTCATTTCGCGGCTACACCATAAAATGTAACCTTCTTTCACCATATATTTATTTTAATCGTTCTCTTACATAATTATAAGAATTAATATATTCTTCCTCTGATTTCAAATGTTCGATAACCATTGGCATATCTACATTCATTTTTGTTGCCAACTCTGCATATTTTTCTAAATTTAAAATACCTTTTCCACACATTACTTCTTCTACTTGCCATGTGTATTTTTCCAAACAATTAATATCTTTTAGATGACAACTTTTAATTCTATCACCTAATTTAGCAAAGCACTCTTCTATAAAAGAAGTATTCAAAAAGTATTTTTCTGGACTTGTAATCCAATTCACAACATCCATATGAACTGCAAAACGTTCTCTATCTACGTCAGCTATTAATTTAAGATATTGATCTGGGTTCATTGGAATCATCCAAGGCATAGGTTCTATTGTATAATATGTATTCTGAGGATTAACAGCATCAATGATCTCTTGAATACTTTTTACCACCATATCCCAAACTTCTTCTGTAAAGTTTTCATAGTATGGTCCATCCCAACGTTCTCCTGTTGTTCCACTCACATTTACACAACATTTAGCACCTATTTTATCAGCTAATTTTAGTTGTTCAATACATCTTATTTTTGCCTGTTCTCTAGTTTCTGCATCTGCTGCAATAGGATTGCACCATACCCCTACTTCTGCAATCACTAAGTCGTATTTTTTTGCTGCTGCTACATACTCATCGATTATCCCTTCATCTCCAGTGTAGTCCATTGGAAAATTCACACATCTGCACCCCAACTCATGATGACGTCTTGCCCATTCTTCTGGGCTGTTATGCTCTAATTGTCCTGCTATACCTAGTCTCATTTTTAATCTTCTCCTTCTCACATTCTAGCAACTTTATACTTTACTCCATTTGAATAACCATCACTTAGCTAAAATCTGACCACTTTAGCTGGAAGCGATAAATTACCAGTTGAAAAATCTTATTTTCAACCTATCTACAAATATAGTATGCTCTTTTAGTCATCTTTTCAAGGGAAAATTATAAGTAGTCACTAAAAAAGATAGTGCGATGAACAACACTTATTTTTCATCCCACTATCTTTCAAAATTAATATTCTACTTCTAATATTTCACCTAAAAGTTCTACCTCAAAACAATCCACCTTCATCCCTGTCAGTTTTTCACTTCTGCTATCGGGCTGTTGTCCACCGATAAACACTTTATATTTACCTGGCTCCACAATTGCTTTTCCATTTTCTGTAATCGTTGCAAAATCCCTAGGATGCAATGTTAATTTTACAGTTTTACTCTCTCCAGATTCCAAAGCAACAACTTCCACATTTTTCAATTGATAAAATGCATCTTCTTGATTTCCTTCTTTTCTACTAATATAAACCTGCACAATCTCATTCATTTGGTATTGACTATTATTCTTCACTTCTGTTCTCACTTCTGTGTTATCTAATACATCATGTTTCATACAATCAATACCAGAATTACTGTATACCACTTTCCCATACTGTAGTCCAAAACCAAATGGATATAATGCTTCATTTTCCATAAAGCGGTAGGTTCTATTTTTCATAGAATAATCTGTAAACTCTGGCAAATCATCTACAGATTTATAAAATGTTACTGGAAGTTTTCCCGATGGTGATGCTTTGCCAAGTAAAAGGTCTGCAATGGCAATACCACCTCTAGCACCAGGATACCATGTTTGTAATATACCGGCAATATTTTTATCCGCAAAGCTCAAGTCCATAGCACTACCTGTTGATAATAAAAGAATCACTGGTTTTCCAATTTTTGTTACTTCTTCTAATAATTGTTGTTGCAATCCTGGTAAGGATAAGTCTATCTTATCTCCACTTGCGTAAGCATTACCAGTATCCCCTTGTTCCCCTTCAATGGTTGCGTCCAGTCCTAAGCACATAATCACCACATCTGACATTTCTGCTACACACAATGCTTCTGCAATTCTATCATCTTCTTCTGCCAATACTTCTACTTTTCCTTTGAATAAGTGAGCTCCTTGGGCGTACACTACTCTTGCCTCATCTCCAACTGCTCTTCTAATTCCTTCTAGTGGTGTCACATATTCTGATGATGTTCCTGTATAATTTCCAATTAATCCATCTCTTGAATCCGCATTTGGTCCGATCACAGCTATGGTATTAATTTTTTCTAGATTTAATGGTAAGATGCCATCATTTTTAAGCATAACTACAGTTCTTCTGCCTGCTTCAATGGCAACTTCCACATGTTCCTTACACTCTACCATTTCATATGCCACATTGTCATATGGAGATGGATAATCCTCTAACATACCTAATCTAATTCTTGTATCTAGCAATCTTGTTACACTTGCATTAATTGTTTCTTCTGATACAAGACCTTCTTCAAATGCTTTTGGCAAATGAAGGTATGCACTTCCACAGTTTAAATCACATCCATTATTTACTGCTAATGCTGCCGATTCCACCACCGTTTTTGTTACCATATGATGTTCATGGAAATCATTAATTGCCCAACAATCAGATACTACATGTCCTTTAAATTGCCATTCATCACGTAAAATATCTTTTAATAAAGTTTTGCTACCACAAGCTGGTTCACCGTTGACTCTATTGTACGCTCCCATAATTGCTTCTACTTTTCCGTCTTTTACAAGACGTTTGAAGGCATATAAATACGTATCATACATATCTTTTGTGCTAACCACTGCATCAAATTCATGGCGCAACCCTTCTGGTCCACTATGTACTGCAAAATGCTTTGCACAAGCAGTAGCTTTCAAATGTTCTCTGTCATTCCCTTGTAATCCTTCTACATAAGATACGCCTAAAGTAGCTGCTAAATAAGGATCTTCTCCAAATGTTTCATGGCCTCTTCCCCATCGTGGATCCCTAAAAATATTAATATTTGGTGCCCAATACGTTAAACCTTTATATATCCCTCTATCACCTTTTCTAGAATAAGCACCATATTTTGCTCGTCCTTCAATTGCAATGATTTCTGCTATTCCTTTCAATAGATCTTTATCAAAAGTAGCCGATAATCCAATGGCCTGTGGAAACATGGTGGATACACCAGCTCTCGCCACACCGTGTAGCGATTCATTCCACCAATTATAACTAGGGATTCCTAGCCTCTCAATAGCTGGCGACTGATAAACCATTTGACTTAATTTTTCTTCCATAGTCATTTGATTGACTAATTCTACTGCTCTTTGATATGTATTTGTTATCACGATTATTTCCCTATTCTTTCTATTATCTTATGCTGAAACCAAGTTGTCTTTTTATCCTTTTACACTACCCATGGCAACACCTTGTATGATATATTTTGACAATGCAAAATAGGCGACCATAAGTGGTAAAATACTGAGTGTGATTCCTAAATATTGTGCACCATATTCAGTTTTATAAATATCACCTTTTAGCATTTGCACCATAAGTGGTAATGTATATTTCTTCGTATCACTTAATAAGATAAGTGGCATAATATAGTTATTCCAAGAACTTACCATTGCAAAGATCGCCATAGTAGCCATAGCTGGTTTTACAATAGGAAGTGCAATTACATTAAAGGTAAAAAATTCCCCCGCACCATCAATTCTAGATGCCTCTACAATTTCAAGTGGCAAGCTACCCGAAAAATACTGTTTCATAAAAAATACCGTAGATGGTGCCGCAATTGCTGGCAAAATCAAAGGTATATATGAATTTGTTAATCCAAGCTGTAGCATAAAGCGATAAAATCCAATCATACTTAACTGACCTGGAATCATAATAATTCCTAATATCAATGTAAATAATGCTTTTTTTCCTTTAAAATTATAAACACTGATTCCATACGCCGTTAATGTTGAAAAATACACACTCAACACAGTGCTACAAATTGATATTGTCGCACTATTCAATGTACCTCTGAAAGCATCAAAATCTTTCTCTTGTAAACTAGCCCAGTTAGATGCTAGAAAAGTGGATGGAATGAAAGAAACACTTGATTGTACTGCTGTCGCCGAACGTGTTGCATTTACTACCATAAGCCAAAAAGGAAGAATACTTAATATGGCTAAGAAAATACAAAATGCTTGCATCCCTATTTTTTGACCTAAATATTTTGGTTTTTTCATATCTTTATCCCCCTATTTATCTTCTTGTAAAAATTTGAAAATACATGCACTTAATAAAGCTATAATGATAAGTAGTATTACTGCCGCCGCTGATGCAATACCAAAGTTTCGTCCACTAGTAAATGCTTGGTAATAGATATACATGGCAATCGTTTGAATACTATTATCAGGCCCACCACCGGTAAATAAAAATGGAATATCAAAAATTTGGAACCCACCTATTAACGATGTTACTAATACATATAACATAATAGGCTTTATTAATGGCAACGTGATTTTTCTAAATATAACCTTATCATTTGCTCCATCAATCATCGCTGCTTCATATAAGCTTGTATCAATTGCTAAAATACCTGCAATCAACATAATCATTGTACTTCCGTAATACATCCAAAATTGCATAAATGCTACACTAGCTCTAGCCGCCATTTTACTTTGCAAAAATTCAAATGGCTGTGAAAGAATTCCTAAGTTCAACAATATACTATTAATTGGTCCTGTTGGATAATTTTCTAAGGCACGAAAAAGAATCGCCACAGAAGCTGCTGTAATAATACCTGGGAAATAAAACAACACCTTATAAAGTCCTTTTCCTCTCACCTTAATTTTTACACTTGTGAACCAAGCTGCAAGCAACAATGCAACACCAATTTGTGGTATAAAATTCATACTCCAAATAATAACTGTGTTTTTCAAAGAATTCCAAAATAATTTATTGTTTAACAAATATGTATAGTTATCTAGTTTTATGTATTCATAAGTAGTATCCCAACCAGCTAATCCTGTGAAGCTCAAATTAATTGTATAAACAATTGGATATAGTTGAAATAATAAAAAAGCAATAATGAATGGTAGTACAAAATAATACCCATATTTATCATAACTCACTGTTTTTTTCTTGTTTATTTTACCTGCCATAGTTTTCCCTCTTTTCTATCTCTAGCGTGCAAAATTCATCAAATAACTCACACTTATTTTTCTTAAAAAGAGACATGGACAATGCCATGCCTCTTAAACAAAATTTATTCTACATTTAACTGTGGATAAGCATTTTTAACATTTGCTTTAAAATCAGCAATTGCTGTTTCTTTATCTTTGTTGCCTCTAATGTATTCATCTACTTGTGCATTAAGTAATAATTGAATTGCTCCATCTTCACCAGTTATTGTGTCTGCTGTAACCTCTTTTGCTAAATCACTAAACATTTCATAATGGTTTTGTCCACCTAAGAACTCTTCTTCAAAATCACCTTTGATAGCATCTGCAACTGTTTGATTTGCTAATACATCACCTGTGTCTTTTGCATATTGTGTTAAGAATTTTTCATCTGTAGTGATATATCTGATTAATTCTGCTGCTTCTTCTGTCATTTCAGAACCATTTCTAACTGTTAACCATGTTCCACCATTAAAGTATGAACCAGGTCCTTGAATTACAGCCCAATCACCTGCTGTTGTTGTTCCTGCTTCTTTATCTTCTGCATTTGTTTTAAGTACATAATGTAATCCCCATGTAGGTAATACATATCCAAATATGTTATCTTGATTGATTCCAGTAAACCATCCTTCAGTCCAACCTTCTATTTCTGATGTATATCCGTTATCTTGTAATATTTTCGCTGTATCCATATATTCGTAGATATTCTCGCTAATCACGAAATCATCACCTACAATCCAAGGAGATTCTTGGTTTGCAAAATAAATTTGACCAATTTCTTTTGGTCCAGCAATTATTTTCACTTCACCATTTGAAGCTGTATTTAAAAGTTCTGCTGTTTCTAAGAAAGAGTCAAAATCTGATATCATTGCTTGTACTTCATCTGGATCTTGTGTGCCTAAATATTCTTCAGCAATACTTCTTCTATAAAAGAATCCACCAGGACATGCTTGCCAAGAAATCGCTTTAATATTACCTTCTGCATCTCTAGCTGCATCATTTACATATGCTAAGTTTGCACTTAATTCTTCTTCTGAAATTCCCAAATCAGCAACGTTCATTGTTAAGTCAGAGTATGTATATTTTTGCACATATGGTGCATTTAGAGCAAATAAATCTGGTCCACCTTTTCCTGTTGCAAGTGCTGAATCAAGTTTTGTTTCATACGAATCAGAAGGAATAACAGTTACTTCAATTTTATAATCAATATCTGGATGATCTGCTAGATAATAATTTTCAATCATAACTTTCACTTCATCTGTAAACGACCAAATGTGTAATACTTTATCAGATTCCGTATTTCCTAACGCTTCTTGTTCTTCACCTTCTTCTGGTGCTGATTCTGGTGCTGATTCTGATGTTTCTTTACTAGCTTCATTACCACATCCTGTTAATAATGTAGATAGAATCATAGTTGTTGCTAATACTGTTGCAATTATTCTTTTTTTCATTTTACTTCCCTGCCCTTTCATTCCCCTTTTGATTGAATACTAAAATATAGTTTATTCAATATTTCTTATCTCATGATTTTTACCGAATTACCTATTTTTAATTTTGTGCCGACTTCCACTACTCTTTGTTTTGGTTGATTACTTTCTGCTAAGCGAACAATATGTTCCCCAGCCAATCTCCCCATCTCCATAGGATCTTGTGCAATTGTAGTAAGCGATGGTGTCACAATCTCAGTAAGTTCTAACCCATCATTTCCAATAATAGAAATATCTTCTGGAATCTTTAAGTTTAATTCGGCAATAGCTTTGTATGCACCAAGCGCAGCATAATCATCTGATAATAATAGTGCAGTCGGTTTTTCTTTCTTGGTTAGAATTTCTCGCACTAATTGTTGTGTCGCTTCCTGTTTATAATACCTTCCACATTTAACCCATGCTGAATTAATTGCTAATCCACATTCCGCCATTCCCTGTTTAAAACCATCCATACGACTTTCAGTAACATCATTACTAACTGACTGTCCACGGATAAATCCAATTTTCTCATGGCCACATTGATGTAAATAATGTATGGCTTCTTTGGTTCCTTCGTAGTTTTTTGATACAATACTTGTTTTATTTTCTATAATCTTATCAATTAATACTACTGGAATTTCACTATTTACTAATTTAACCACTTCTTCTTCATCAAAATCCACACTGGCTATCACTGCCCCATCAATTCCTTTATATTTACAATGCTCGTAATATGCACCTTTAAATTGTGTAGAATTTGTAGCAATGAACGATAAGTCGTACCCTCTGCTTTCTATTTCATGCCTTAAACTTTCTAACATTTTAGAAAAAAATTGATGTGCTAAACCATAGTTAGTATCCTCATAGAATAATACTCCTATATCTTTACTTTTCTTCGTTGATAAACTTCTTGCTTGTGCATTAGGTAAATATCCCATTTCTTTTGCAATTTTTTTAATTTGCATTCTTCTTTTTTCAGAAACTCCACTATTATCATTTAGTGCTTTACTCACCGTTGCTGCTGTTACACCACATTCTTTTGCAATATCATATATCGTTATCATAAACTACCTCCAAGTACCATCATATTTGAGAAACCGATTTCTTCCCTTGAATTTATTATACTTATTTCACAATATGATTGCAACAAATTTAATAACAAATATATATTATGTTGCTTTTTACGTAACCGATTACTTTTTTTATAAAAAAAATTTATAACTTTTATTCCAACAGCGCTATTGGGTTTTAGTTAACCGATTACTTTAAATCAAGTATATCACATTTCCTACACTAGTCAATGTATTTCCTCTCTCTTTTAATGTTTTCTCTGTTTTGCACAAAGACTTCATTTTTCTTTTAAACACAATTACTTAACAACTAAGGTAACCGATTACTTTTTATTACTTTTTAATTCCACATATTTATATTGACATATTCAAGTATTATAAAAAACTTGCTCTCTCAGAACTTTCTTATATAATTTAGAAAATTCTAAGAGAGCATATGATTAATATTTGTATAAATATATTCTTTATAAATAAAATTTAACACTATTAGTCACTAATTGTATCTGCGTATTTTACTCTATATATTCGTGCTAAAGAATCGTCAATCCTATCTTCACTAATCGTTCCATCTGCAACTGCATCCAATACCCCTTGATATGCCAATTCAAAATCTTCTGGCATCAACAACATATCAACACCTGCTTTTAATGCTTTGATTGCAGCCTCATCTGCTCCATAATAATCTGTAATTGCAGACATATTTAATGCATCCGTAATAACGATTCCATCATATCCCAATTGCCCACGTAATACATCTGTAATCATTTCTTCAGACAAAGAACTTGGATCATTGTCTTCAATAACTTCTGGTGCCAACAAATGGCTGACCATAATCATATTTACCCCTGCTTCAATACCAGCTTGGAAAGGTAAAAATTCTAACTCCATTAATTCTTCTAATGTTTTATCGATGGATGCTCTTTCATCATGAGTATCACCATCTGCATCCCCTTGTCCTGGGAAATGTTTCAAACATGCACTAATGCCTAAATC
>JAWXVD010000130.1:0-9726 GCA_044425705.1 Eubacteriales bacterium
CGAATTGGTACAATAGGAAATCAGCAGATTTAAGACAGCTATTAGGCTGTTTTTTTAGTTGTGTAAAATCTGATGCTTTCCTAATATATTATATCATTTTCCATGTATTGTGAACTGATAGAAATCATTGAATCTAAAAATGCAAAAGACTCTATTATATTTTATACACAACTTCAACCAATTGGCTGGCACACACATATTAACAAAGTATTACGTTGTCTGATTATGAACTCGATCCAGAATGACATGCATCATCATTTCAGAAAGGTGGGCTTTACATTTAACTTGCCATTCACCTTACAAACGCTCTTGCATCAACTACCAATTTTGTGTTCTTGTTGTACACTACAATATTGATACCAGAAATATTTGGTGAATATTCTACCTCATCGATTACAATGGATGATATAGTTTCCGCGTCAAATCCACTACTTACTATCCCATAATTAAACATATTCTTTTGAAGCACTTCTTCACTACTGCGTTCTTCAATAATTACATTTCCTTCATCCAAAATTGCTATGTAAGAATTATTATATTCCAACTTACTCAATTCCACTAATCCTAATTTTGCCAGTTCAAAACAAGCATTTTCATCAAACCCTTCATTGAGTCCATCTTTTACAGACATAAAAACAACATAACTATTATCTTCTAAAAAAACATTTAAATATTCCAGTAAATTATATTCTTCAATATTTAACTCTATTTGTTTTATTTTATATTCATCATTGCATTTTAGATTATACAAATATAATTGTCGCACATCTCCGGTTAAATCAGCTAATTCCGCACCATTTTTCAACAATTCATTTAGTTGTTTTTCTATACTTTGAGGCATTCTTGTAGAACTATTAAATATATCAAAGTTGGTACTATCTACTACTTCTCCTAACACATTATCATACACGACTAAATTAATTCCGCTTTCCGTCTTCGAATACTCACCATTGTTAATATTTATCGAGGACATATTGGATTCTCCCCCGCTCACAAGGTTATACGCTTTTCCGTCTACTGTGATTCCATCATTTTGCAATACACTATTATTATCTATAGCTAGGATTTTTTCTGTAACAACCTCTCCATTTTCTATAACTCCAATATACGATCCAATGTAATCTAAATAGCTTAGCTCTACTAATCCCACACTTTTCAAATTTTCCCTTTGTGTTTCATTCAATACATTTAATCCCTCATCTTGTGTTACTATAAAAATAGTAAAATCCTCAAGCTGATTAATAAACTTTATATATTCCGAAAGATCTACAATATCATTCAACTGAGTAGATATCACATTTTGATAATAAACTCTCAATTCTTTTTCCATATAAGCGTATTCATCTTCTCCCCTTACATCAATAGCATTGCATTTTGCAACCAAATAATTCCCAATCCACTCACTAAATTTGAGTGCGCCATAATAATTCATATGTGCCGCATCCCATCCATCTGTTGCTACATTATAGTTTATTTCATCTATTAGGGGTGCATAATTAAAATCATAAAACTCAATTTCATGTTCCATTGCGATTTCTTCTACTTCATTATGTAATTCATCTGTCCAATAATAAACTGGAGTTTGTACCAACACTAAATTAAGATTTTTTTCTTCACAAAATTGTATGATTTTCAACATATACGAGAGTGAAGATTCTTTTACAGATGATTCGTATTCCTCCATAACCTCACTCGATAAATCAACATAATTAGGTACACTTATCTCTTGATAAGTACTGTTCTCAAGAACAGTATTTGTTGAAAATCCATATCCTCTTGACGTTATGCTATTGTCATAGGAAAAATAAGAAAAACTTGATTTTGTTACTTCTTTCCATCTTGCATGATATGAAACAATAGGAAACAATAATCCTATAAAACCATCTAAGTTATCTGATTTTGTTTTTATTATGTTGAACTTGTTCTCTGAATATGGCATAGATAGTAATGCTATATCATCGTTATTACTATTCTGATCTGTAAGTCTCAACATCGCTATATTCAATATTACAGTATCTAACGATTCATCCTGATATTTATATGCATCAATCAATCTATGATAGGAAAGTAATAATGTCTGACCAGCCGAACTAAAATTATATGCACAGATTCCATTATTTTTATATAATTCCATAGGAATTATTGAAAATTCTGTATGACTTGCTCCCAAAATCACTGTACTAATTGAATCCTCTTTTTGTTCGTAGAAATTAGAAGCCGCAAGAGAATAACCATCATACTGAAAAACAATTGGTATTAATACATATCTTAAGCATTGTAAAATAAAAAATAACATAGCAATAAATACTATCATTTTTATAAATATAGCAGATTTTCTTTTCATTAATTCTTTCACCTCGTATACGCACTCAATCTATTATTAGTCTGTATTCAATTTAATTATAATTCAATATATTTACTCCATATACTTCCACTATATTATTAAAAAGTTTATTTCTTCCCTACACCACTATACTAAAATAAGGCCACAATTCTGTTAATCCCCATACAGCAACTGTCATCATTGCCACAACTACTACTGTTAATTTAATCCCGTGTTTAAACATAAACTGTGGTGGTAATCCATATCCTACCGGAACCGCTCTAATAGATGTAGGCATACAGTATGATAGATTAACACCTACACTAGCTGCAAGTAAATATGGAATAGGATTTAATCCCATAGCAATTGTAAGGTTCAATACGATTGGAATTGCCACGGCAGCAGTTGCCGTATTACTTGTGAGATCACTTAACACAATCGTAAGCACTATAATCACTAAAATTAGCAATAGTTGGTTTTGTATATTTGCTGATGATAACACATTTCCTAAAGCGTCAGCAGCCCCACTCTTAGTTATTAACGTACCTAGAGCAAGTCCTCCTGCAAAAATATAAATTAATTCCCAAACAATCTTTTTTTGTACACTTTTCCACACCATTAGGCGTTGACCATCTGGTTTTTTGATTAAAAATGAAAACAATCCACAAATAATGAAAATGTAAGCAGGTTCAAGACCCGGTAAGTATGCAGAGTACAACGAACGCGAAAAAGATAGCGCAGTTGCAATTACAAATAACGTTAAACATGTCTTCTCATTTCCAGTCATCTTTCCTAACTCTCTATTTTTTTCTATAAAATATTCTTTACTTCCCTCTAAATTCACATTTTTAGGTTTAATATATAGAACAAATAATAAATTTGAAACAATGAGCACCAACATAATTGGTGCAAACTTTATCACCCAATCCATATATAAGAATTCAGTTCCTGTGTACTGTTCAATATAATCCACCACTACAAGGTTCATAGCACCACCTAATGGTGTAGCAAGGCCTCCAAGACCTGCCCCCCATGCAATTAACATAAGAATCAATGCACCAATTTCACTATTTTTAATATCTTCTATTCCTACATAACGCAACATAGATACTGCTATCGGTGTAATCGTTGCACATACTATAGAATTAGGTAATACAGCAGACATTGCCGTTGCAAGCAAAAACCAAAATATCACTTGCGAAGTTAAAGAGGAACCTATAAGTGCTAAAAAGGTATAAGCAATTCTTTTATCTAGATTCACTTCTTCCCATGAAACTGTCAAAATTGATGCCCCTAATAAAAGTAAAATAGTCTCCGATGAATAATTTGCTATTACATTAGACATGGGACTCATAACAATAATTGAATTAATAGCTATTGGCAAAAATGCAGTCACTGCGTAATCTACGCAAGAGCTTACCCACCAAACTGCCATCCATACTACGGTTCCTATTGCTGCTCTCATTTCAAAAGTTTCGAAAATGCTTTGCGGTAAAAATGCTATACAACATAATAGTAACAACGGTCCTAACAATATAAATAATTTATTCTTACTAATTGATACTTTACTCATCTTTTCTCCCCTGTATCTGTATTTTACACATTACATAGAAAACTACATCAGCTTCTTCCGTTGTAATTTCCCATTTGAACTTCTTGGAATTTCTTTAATAATCTCTATAATCGTAGGAACTCTATTCTGTTCCAATCTTTCTTTTAAATATTTCATATATTCTTTTTTATCGAACCTATCACTATTCTCTATTGAGACAAATAATTTAGGAACTTGTCCACTCATTGCATCTTTTTCTGGAACACATGCACAATCGATAATACCTTCATACTTCATTGCAATCCCCTCAATTTCTTCAGGTGCAATCTTAATTCCTTTATAATTAATAATATCATCTTGACGTCCGAGTACATAAATACGTCCTGCTTCATCTTGGTAACCTAAATCATTAGAATATAAAATACCATCTACTACTGTCACTTCTGTCAATTCTTTACTATTCAGATATTCATCCATCATCATTTTGCCAGATACCGCGATCAAACCTGGATTTTCTCTAGAACTTTCTATTTGCTTTCTATGCTCATCTACAAAATAAAATGTTGCATTACATGCTGGATAACCAATACAGCCTGTCTCATCAAATTTATTAAAATCTAAAACACAAGTTCTACCAGCCTCTGTTGAACCATAAAAATTATACAATCTTGTCTTTGGAAATATTTCTTTTAATTGATTTTTAGTATCATCTTCTAAAGCTGCCGTTCCAATTTCTATATAGTCAATACTGTCTGCAATTTGTTTCAATCCTTTCTTAGCGATTTTCAACAGAATTTTAGCCAATGTAGGTGACACATCAATTGCATTTACATTGTATTTTTTTATTAGATTAAATAATAATGCTACGTTCATTACTCCATCTACAATAACTACTGCACCACCAACTAAGAGATTTGCATAACAAGTCCTCAGTCCATGAGAATGACTTAATGGCAATGGAATAATTTCGACAGTATCTGATGTGATCTCGACACCTCTACTAATATTTTCAGCCAAGGCTACATTAGCTTTATGAGAAATCACAATTCCTTTCGGTAAACCTGTAGTACCAGTTGTAAATAAAATTTCATTTACTGAATTTTTTTCTTCATATTCATAAGTTAACACTTGTTTTTTTTCTATGGTGACTACATCCTCTATTTGGTAAAACGTTTCTATACCAAAATCAGCAGTAATACCAATCATACATTTAGCCTGCGTTTCAGTATATATATCTTGCACTCTTTCTTTTGTGGCATTCTTTTCAATTGGTACAAAAACCATTCCATTTAATCCACATACAAAATCAAGAACAATGAATGCTACTTCTTGCGTACATTCTACCAAAATCACATCACCTGTCTTAAATTCCTTTTGTTGAAACCATTTTGAAGTAATACATAATGTACTGACTAGTTCTTGATAAGTAAAATCTATATTTTTATCAGCAACAGCTAATTTATCTGGGTTTATTTTTGCTTGTTCGAATACTGCTTCTACAATAGAATTAAACATATCTTTCCACCAATTCTTTCATTGCATCTATAGAATTGAAATTTTCAGGAACTATATCTTCGTATGGAATATCTACTTCAAACTCCTCCATAAGTGCTGTTACAATTTCCACCAATGACAGAGAATCTAGCAAATCCCCATCAATCAAATTTGTTGCTGAATAATCAATAGAATCATCCACCTCCATACAAACTGCTAATACTCTTTCTCTCATCTCATCTTGCTCCTTTTCTCTTAATCGTTAAAATGCTCCATATACAAAACTTGCTGCATCATACCCAGGTCCATATATTCCCAATATAACTACAATTACAATTGCTCCATAATATATTAGCCATCTAATTGGTAATACTTGATTAGCTATTCCATTTCTAATACTCACACCTCTCTCGTGTAATATATCAGCTACGAAAATCAACCCCATTCCTACAAACGCTACATAAAAATCCTTTTGATCTAATCCATATGTGTAAAGACTACCATCAAATAAAGTCCATAATCTGTGCTCTTTAAATACCTGTGACCATACAATACATCCACCTGTTAGTGTACCAGTTATAACGATAGTTCTTCCAATACCAAAGAAGATGCTTGTTCTGATCATCTTCCATACTTGATAATATGTTCTCTCTGTCTCTAAATGTAACACTTTGATTAACTTGTCCCCCAATGGTTTTGCTTCCTTTGAAAGAGTCATCAATGTACACCAGTAAAATCCCCACAATAGATAATCTAAACCTGTTCCATGCCATAGACCAGTAAAAATCCAAACTGTAACTAAAGGTACAAATGCTTTTAAAAATGAAGCGAGCCATCCTTTTCCAACTTTCTTCATTTGTCGTGTACACTTTAAAAATTTTGGATTCATTGCAATAGGCAAATAAATATATTCCTTAGTCCAAGCACCTAATGTCATATGCCAGCGTGCCCAAAATTCTTGCGTACTTTTTCCAAAAAATGGTTGTCTAAAGTTTCTATCTAACTCTATTCCCAACACCTGCGAAATCCCTCTAACAATATCCATACAACCACTAAAATCAGCATAAAGTTGTACCACACAAAGAAAAATTGCAATTATCATCTCTACGCCTGCAAATTGTTTAGGATTGGCAAAAACTATTCCTGTATACATGACTAATCGATCTGCAATTACCATCTTTTTTATATATCCCCACAACATAAGTTGTAGACCAAAACATACTCTATCATAATCAACCTTAGGTAACTCTTGCATTTGTTTTATGATTTTCGAATACTTGCTGATAGGACCTTGCATAATATGAGGAAAATAAATCATTGCTGACAATAAATCAAAAAAATTATGTTCTGCTTTTCCTTTTCTCCAATACACATCCATTACATAGCCCACTGATGATAATGTGTAATAAGATATTCCAAGTGGAATAATAATTCCCAACCCTATAGACATCTCTGCTAAAGACTCTACTGTTTGCATATCAAACAATTTTGCTACTTTCACAAAAATCCATATGCCTATGACTAGAAACAATGCTAACACAACATATTTTTGTGATTTTTTCTTATATGTCGTAAATAAAGCTACCTGCTCTTTAGGTTTTAATCCTTCTTTTTCTACATCATATTGTTGATATATTTTATCAATGAGTATT
This sequence comes from Eubacteriales bacterium, assembly GCA_044425705.1. Classification (GTDB taxonomy): domain Bacteria; phylum Bacillota; class Clostridia; order Lachnospirales; family Lachnospiraceae; genus JAWXVD01. The sequence goes on from JAWXVD010000130.1 coordinate 7,022, forward strand.
GTTACAAAATATACTACAAGTGCTGTGCACAATACAATAATTAGTGCACCTGTACCACTCCACGCATAAAATATTATACTACCTATCAGTATCCAATACTTTTTTATTTTGCTATTCGGTATAATTAAATAGACTCCCAAAAAAATTATCATAAGTATCCAAAACACTATTGTATTATACGCCATATCTGCTTCTGTTAGCAATGTGAAAATATACCTAGGCCAACTATATGTATTTATTTCTGCCATAATTCTTTTACTCCTTTTACCTTAATAGATGCAATACCTCCAGTGCTAGCACCACCACTAATGACTGTGAAACCCAAACACTTGCTTCTAAAGGATTCAATGTTTGCCTCCTTCTTAGTTCTTTGCATAATATCTTCTGTAAGTGCATCAAAACAAGGCATAGTGATTTAATCAGTACCCTTTGCTATACTATCTATAAAATGGTACTATGTCAAGTCTTGGTACAAATTAAAACGGAACTTTTTTGTTAGTAGAAACTAACCAACCATCTTCAACGCATTCTCCCTTTCTATTAAATGATCATTTTCATAGTTTATTGGTGACTTGTAATCACAATAACTATGAATACGTACCGTATTATAAAATGTCTCTATATACTCAAATATAAGCTTATAGGCATGTTTATAAGTAAGCGTCAAAGATAGCACACATTGAAAAACTTTCCACAAGCAGTTATGATTCTTGTGAAAGGTTAATTTTAACTTTAGACGGAATATCTTCTGACCATGGAAGTAATTTGGCAATATCCACTTCTGGATTTTTCTGCATTTCCTCAAATACATATTCTAGATAAGGAAATGGGCTACATTTGTTTTCTATTGCTGTTTGTATCACACTATAAATGAGTGCTGATCCTCTGCCTCCATTTTGGGTATTACTAAAAAGCCAATTTTTACGACCAATTACGAAATTTTTAATGGCCTGTTCTGCTAAATTGTTACTTAACTGTATTCTACTATCTTTCAAAAAGTTGCATAGATACTCTTTTTGATTTTGGGCATGCGTAATCGCTTTGCCTAACAGACTTTGGGGCAAAGTTTTTTTAGATAATTCTGTTATAAAGGTATAGAAGTCATCTAGTATTTTTTTAGATTCTGCATTTCGCAATTCCAATCTATCTTCTAAACCATAGGCTTGTTTATCCGCCTTTGATTCTAGAGCAAACAATTTACGTAGATATGCTTCTCCTTTTTTGGCATCCTCATTATTTGGATTTGCAACACTAGCTTCATGGAATTTACGTTTTGCTTGCACAAGACATCCGCATAAGGTAATTCCTCCCAATTGCTTATACCCTGCATATCCATCGCAGTGTAAGTAAGTTCCTTGCCAATCTTTCAAAAATTGTTTTGGAAAGATGCCACTACGTCCTACTTGGTAATCATAATAAATGACTGGATACTCTGTCATTTGAGAGGTACGATACAACCACATATAAGACTTTGAAGTAGCTGCTTTTCCTGGTTCTTGCAAAACTTCTACCACGGTTTCATCAGCATGGAGTATTTCCTCTTTTAACATCTGCTCTTTCATAGCCTGTGCTAAAGGAGATAACAGATTGGCTGCTTTCAATGTCCAGTTAGACAAATTTTGTCTGGACAGATTTACACCTAATCGCTTCCAATCTTGTTCTTGTCTATAAAGTGGCATTGCATTACAATATTTTTGATTTGAAATATAGGCCAATACACTAGGAGATGCGATACTTTTAGGAAAAAGTGCTTTTGGACTATCTGCCTTCTTTATAAAACTACTGGTTCCTTCTTTATCACAAGTTCTACAACTATATAGATAAGTGACATGTTCTACCACTGAAATACTCGCTGGTATTACTTTTAATTCTCTACGAATTTCTTTTGTCATTTCACTTAAAGGATTGCCACAGGTATCACAAACTTGTTCTTCTTCGTTTAATTTATATTCAATGACTTCTACTGGTAGATTTTTAAAATATTCTCCAGGTTTTCTTTTTTTGCGTTTATGAGCAGGAACTAAAATTTCCTCTTCCGCTGGCTCTTGCATGACTGGTTCTTGCAACGTTTCTGCCTCATTAAAAAGATCAAAAAGAGAAAGTTGGCTTTCATCTGCTTTTTCAGAAGAAGAACCAAATTTCTCTTTATTTTTTAACTTTAATTCCTCTATATACCAATTATTTAATAATTCTAGTTGCTTTACTTTCAGTTTTAAAGCTTCATTTTCCTTTTGTAATTGTGCTAATTTATTCACTTTAAAACCTCACTTTTTCTCTTGAAATCTAGTAATATTATACCATTTTTCACAGAAAAATACTAGCGAAATGAAAGAAAACTCCTTTAAAATAGGGCACTGAAAAACTATTGCCATACTGATTCGCGTTTGATTTTTTGTCTGATTCCAGGGGATTCTAAAATCGTTTCTAGTTCTTTGATTGTAAAATCCATGGTTAGTTCATCATCCATTTTTTCAGGCCATGATATACCACCTTTTTCCAATCTTTTAAAATGTACCCAAAATCCATTTTCAGACCAAACTAGAATTTTAATTCGGTTTCTAGCTCTATTACAGAAAACAAACATCATTTTTTCTCTAGGATCTAATAAAAACTGTGACATAACAATATCACACAACCCATTGATGTTTTTTCTCATATCACAAGGACCACAGGCTAGTAGCACACGATACTCTGTATAGTCAAAC
>JAWXVD010000017.1:0-41314 GCA_044425705.1 Eubacteriales bacterium
ACAATGTACTTGGAGGGCATAACCCTCCAGAAGTATAGAGGGAAAACCGCCTACCGTTATGGTAGCACCATGGAAGCATTTTAGCATATAATGTCGAAAAAGTATAGCATGAAATTATGTGGTTTTGAATTTAATAGGTGGTTTATTAGTTGTAAAAATTCATTGACAGATAAAGAAAAATCGTAAAATGGAATATTGTAATAAGGTTTTGTATATGCTATAATATGTCTAGGCAAAACAGATGGAATTATCCAAAGCAACACCAAATTGAAACCCCAGTAGCTCGCAACTACTGGGGTTTCTTCTCAATTTGTACAGTAGAGCATCTGTAGGCTAGTTACCGATTTTACTTGTGACCATCTAACCATTTGATGATATAGTGGCAAACTATACCAGCCACAACAGTCACAAGAACAGATGAAACTAATTCCAAAATACAACATCCCCTTTCTGAAACCAGATATAGGGCGGTAAGGTATTGATTATATCATAAAAGGAAATAATATGCATAGATATTTAGTGGTGAAAAATCCATTGACAGATAATAAAATCTAGTTTAAGATAAGAATATAAAAAGGCACTACCGATAGACGGTTGTCCCTCAAATAGTAATTAAAAAATAATCGCTAGTTTTCGAGGACTGGGGCGATTATTTTTTATGTGAAATCTTGTATACAAGATTAACAATTGCGACAATTAATATGGAAAATTGAATCAATTCTTCATATGTAACCATAGCACTCCCTCCTTTCCCATTGTAAGAAACAATGTACTTGGAGGGCATAACCCTCCAGAAGTTTAGAGGGAAACCGCCTACCGTTATGGTAGCACCATGGAAGCATTTTAGCATATAATGCCGAAAAAGTATAGCTTGAAATTATGCGATTTAGTTCACGGGTTAAAAGGTACGAAAATGTTTGACGATGTTGGAAATATGTAGTAACATAATTAGTAGGTGTAGACGGTTTATCTTGGGGGAGGACTTATGATGAAGAGTAATAATTATATGAATAAATTAAAAAATATTGAAAGAGTGGAGAATGTAGCTTCACCAGAAGTTGTTGCAGAAAAAAAGGCTGTAGTAGCAGAGCCAGTAAATGTACAAAAACCAAGTAATGGAGTAACAAGTGATACTTCGATTATCGGTATAGATACAGAGATTGTGGGAACAGTATCTTCTAATGGAAATCTTAAAATTTTGGGTGCGATTAAAGGAGATGTATCAGCAAAAGGTAATATATTAGTACAAGGTAGCATAGAGGGTAATCTGACAGCTAATAGTATTGTATCAAAAGGTGGAAAAGTACAAGCTGAGACAATAAAGGTAGAGACTGATTTTCAAGTGGGAGAAAATTCAGAGATTATTGGCAACATTTCAAGTGAGACCATTACAGTTGATGCAAAGATAAATGGAAATATTTCTACGGGAAAGACTTGTTCAATTAATAAACATGCTGTCATTGTAGGAGATATTGTGGCACAGAATCTCTCTATTGAATTAGGGGCTTCGGTATCAGGACATGTGGAAAGTAAAGGATAAGTTGTTGTTTTTACATAATAATTACGAAAAATAATATGCAAATTAAAAGAGGCTAGTGGAACTAGTCTCTTTTTAATTTGCATATGCATATTCATTTGATTGAATGTCAATAGGGGTATCTTCTTCGCTGGAATAATCACTAGGTGCGGTTAAAATAAATTCTTCTAAAGTAATTCCTTTTTCCATAATATATGTTGCGGCTGAAACACCTACATAGCGATAATGCCAAGATTCATAGGAAATTCCAGTCCAAGCTTCAGCACCTTCAGGATATCTTACAATAAAACCATATTCGGCACAATGTTCGGCAAACCATAGAGCCTCTTCGGTTTCACTTTGTTCATAGTCTAGAGTTTGATGGGAGCGTCCAACAATATCAACAGCTAGTCCAGTAGAATGTTCGCTGTTTCCGGGAGCATTTAATTGTTCAATAGCTTCTGTATAGGCATCAGAAGCAGAATATCCCTGTGCCATTTTTTCGGTCACAGATTCTTGTAATAAATCCCATTGCATTTCATCAGAACGATAAGCTGAGCAGATGGTAACATCATGACCTGCTTCAATAGCAGCATCAATCATGGCTTCTAAATCATCTTGAATACGAGCATCTACATATTGTCCACTATACGTTCTTGCTAGTTCACATTCAAAATCATCAGGTAAAGGATTATTACCATTTACGAGTATAAATTTCCAGTTAGTAGGGTCTATTTCAGGGTAATAAATTTCATTTTTAGTAGTATGAATTTCAGAAGTATCAAGATTAGTAGTGTCAACTTCAGAAGTGTTAGCCTTTGTAGTAGTAAGTGGAGAAGTATCATCAATATCTGTAATGATAGGAACTGAAGCATTAGATGATATAGAGGTAACTAGTATATTATTGTCGTGAGTATTTTCTTTATGTTCGTAATAAAAGACGATCAAAATGGAAGGAATTATCATTAAGACTAAGTAGAAGGTAATAATAAGATGTTTATAGAATTTAATACTTCCGATATATTTATTATCCATATCAATAATCATTCCTTTCATTATAGTTAAGCCAGTGATTTCACTTGCTTGCAAGGATGAAATCACAGACGCTGAGGATGAAAATTTATTTTCACCCTTTAGTTACATCCTTTTATTTGCCGATTTGCATAGAACCGATTAATTGCACTTCTTTTGTCATAGAGATTTCTTTTGCAAAAATTTCTCCCATAATATTTCCAGATTCAGCAACAATTGTATTAGCATGAATAGAGCCTTTTAAAGTACCGTGAAAAAAAACAGTATTATCACAAATCACTTCTCCAACAACAGTTCCTAAAATGGTCAAATCTCCATGAGAATGAATTTTACCAGAAACAGTGAGTCCTTTTGCAATAGTAGTTAGAGGTGTTTTGGAAATGGGTGGTTTTTCTTCTGGAATGTCTTCTTTGAAAGTGTTTTTTGAAAATTGTCCTATGGTATTTGGAGATGAAGTTTTTGGAGCGGGTATTACAATAGGTGTAATTGCTTTTTTTTGAAAAAATAACTTATCTATCCCAAGAAGTTCGTCTAATGCTAAAGTTAAATTTGGATTAATGGTCATAAATAATCCCCTTTTGATAATATTTATAAAAAGTTAATAGTTTAGTAATATTATACTCTTATTTATTGAAAAAACAAGAAAAAAAAGCGTATTAATCAGTGATTTGGGGTGAAAAACTTAATATTTTTGCAAAGGATAATGTTATGTAAATGGATTTATGAAGCAGATGAGTTGTAACGCATGCGAAGAACTGGTAAAATGTACTTCAATAGATTAGAGGTATGTGAATAATGGAGATTAGGTGAATGGAATTAAATATAATATTTGAAGATAGAGATATAATTTTGTGTCATAAAATGGCAGGGATTGCTACACAGACGGCAAAGCTAGGTCAAAGAGACATGGTTAGTGAAATTAAGAATTATTTGGCCCAAAAAGATAAAAATAAGAGAGGGGAACCTTATGTAGGTGTGATTCATCGATTGGATCAACCAGTAGAAGGTCTCTTGTTGTTTGCAAAAACTAAGGAAGCGGCAAAAGAATTAAGTGCACAAGTGGAAAAACATGTGGTTAAAAAGTACTATTTGGCTACAGTATGTGGAAAACTACGAGAAAAAGAAGGTGTACTTGTGGATTACCTAATTAAAGATGGACGGAGTAATACTTCACGAATTGGAAAAAAAGGAGATAAGGAAGCAAAATTATCTAAATTGAGTTATCAAGTAATTGAGGAAAAAGAAGAGGTAACAGCAATTGAAATTTTACTAGAAACAGGAAGACATCATCAAATAAGAGTGCAATTTTCTAATTTGGGACATCCTTTATTAGGAGATTTAAAATATGGTACAGAAAAGAGTGAAGAAATAAGTAAAAAATTAGGGATAAATGACGTATCTTTGTGTGCATATAAATTAGGATTTAATCATCCTAGTACAAGAAAAAAGATGGAGTTTACAATTAAGCCAACTGAGAAATTATAAATTTGACAGGTGGTAATTAGGATGGTTTTACCACTTTAGAAAAAGAATGAAATTATTCTAAATGCTCATACTATAACCATAATAAAGTGAAAGTGATGGGCACAGTATGGAAAATATAATAAAGAAAAATGGCAAAAAGATAGCTTTAATGGGACTTGTAATAGGAGCTATTTTTTTTGTGTTTCAATATATGTTGCCATTGGTTGCGCCATTTATTTGTAGTTTTGTAGTGATTTATTGGTTATATCCTTATTTTTATAAAATTGAACTAAAATGGAAGATAAAAAAAGAAATAAGCATGGTGTTTCTCTTATTTCTCATTATTATTATATGCCTTATTATAATTTGGGGTGTTATTCAAATTCTTATGTATGGTATGAACTTTTTTAAGATTCATGGAAATGAAATTCAAAAAAACGTAGAAGAGGTGATTTATACAGTAGGTATTTTCTTGGAGGACAAGATAGGACTTACAAGTCATGGAATAGAGGACAATATGATGTTGGGAATAGAGGAAATTACAGCGTCTATGGAGGAAAATCTAATACCAGTGATGATGGACTATTCCTTGAATTATGGCCGAAAATTACTTCCTATTATTACATTTATAGGGATTTTCTTTATTTCATTAATTCTTTTATGCAAAGACTTTGAAGAAATAATGGAAGGGGTTAGAAGAGGCGGAGTGTTGCATTCCTTTATGGATTTTATGGAAGGATTTTTGAATACAATCGGAACATATGTAAGGACACAGTTATTGATTATTTGTATCATTAGTATTGTTTCAACATTGATATTGGGATTTAGTGGGATTTCAGGCGGTTGGATATTAGGGATTTTGACAGGTTTATTAGATGCACTTCCTTTTATTGGAGCGGGCTTAGTTTTATTACCTACAGGATTGTGGCAATTAGTGAATGGAAACATAGGGAATGTGATTATTTGTGTGATTTTATATGTGATTTGTATTGCAATTAGAGAATGGTTGGAACCTAAGTTGATGGGAAATAAGTTGGGAATTCCTCCGGTGTTTATTTTACTGTCTTTGTATGCAGGAGTACAATTATTTGGAATTAGTGGGATTATAAAAGGTCCTTTGGTAGCAGTATTATTAAAACTGCTATTTGTAGGTGAGAGTAAAGTTTAAGTAATGGTTCAGCGATATAATATAGTTACAGGCCGTGTGAACTGTAACTATATTATGATAAAGTGTTTTTGTAACTATTCAGCTATAAGCTGAAAGTTACATTTTTTGTTTAAAACTAGTTGACAAAGATTTAGAATTTTTATAACATGTAAAACATAAGATTAAAACTCAGGCGAAGAAGAGGAATAGTATAAAGAGGAATCACTGCAGAGAGAAGGCCCTATGGTGAAAGGTCTTTGTGAGGAAAATTTAGAACCTACCTTGGAGTCACTATATGAAAATATGGCGTAAGTCGGCGTTAACGATATATGAGTGGAATGCAAGTGCATTAATTAGGGTGGTACCGCCGAAGTTTTCGGTCCCTTTGTAGGGAAGAAACTTTTGGTGGTTTTTTTATATAAAAAGATAAGAAAATCCCTATATCAACCCTAAAATTAGTGGTTTTTAGAATGTGATTTTATGGAATCCGTAGTGAATTCATAGACTAAAGGGTGAAAATAAATTTTCGCTTTCAGCGTCTGTGATTTTACTCTTACAAGCAAGTGAAATCACTGGACTAAATAATAACTAAGAAATTGAATAATAATGCATAAAAAAGGAGAATGAAATGGCACAGAAAAAATTAGTAGAAGCAATCACTTCAATGGATGTGGATTTTGCACAGTGGTACACGGATGTAGTATTAAAGGCGGATTTAATTGATTACACAAGCGTAAAAGGATGTATGGTAATTAAACCAGCAGGATATGCAATTTGGGAATTAATACAAAGACAATTGGATGATAGGTTTAAAGCTACAGGAGTAGAAAATGTATATTTACCAATGTTTATTCCAGAGAGCCTTTTAGAAAAAGAAAAAGACCATGTAGAAGGATTCGCTCCAGAAGTGGCTTGGGTAACACATGGTGGATTAAATAAATTACAAGAAAAACTTTGTGTAAGACCAACTTCAGAAACTTTATTCTGTGATTTCTATAAAAATGATATTCAATCACATAGAGATTTACCAAAAGTGTATAATCAATGGTGTTCGGTAGTCCGTTGGGAAAAAGAGACGAGACCATTCCTTCGCTCTAGAGAATTCTTATGGCAAGAAGGTCATACAGCTCATGCTACAGCGGAAGAAGCAGAAGCAAGAACAGTACAAATGTTAAATGTGTATGCTGATTTTTGTGAAGAAGTGTTAGCTATGCCAGTTGTTAGAGGACGTAAAACAGATAAAGAAAAATTTGCAGGAGCAGAAGCTACCTATACAATTGAAGCATTGATGCATGATGGAAAAGCATTGCAGTCAGGAACTAGCCATAACTTTGGTGATGGTTTTGCAAAGGCATTTGGAATTCAATATACAGATAAAGACAATACATTAAAACATGTACATCAAACATCATGGGGGATGACAACTCGTTTGATTGGGGCGATTATTATGGTTCATGGAGATAATTCAGGACTTGTATTACCACCAAAAGTTGCACCAACACAAGTTATGATTGTACCTATTATGCAAAAGAAAGCTGGTGTATTAGAAAAAGCAGAAGAATTGAGACAACAATTATCTGCATATGAAAATAAAAATATCCGTGTGAAAGTAGATGTTTCAAATAAGAGTCCAGGATATAAATTCTCTGAACAAGAGATGCGAGGAATTCCTGTTCGTGTAGAAGTAGGGCCTAAAGATATTGAGGCTAATAAGTGTACTGTATGCCGTCGTGATACTGGTGAAAAAATTGAAATTTCATTAGATGATTTAGAAGAAACAGTTGCAAATTTATTAGAACAAATTCAAGTAGATATGTTAGAAAAAGCTAGAGCACACAGAGAAGAGCATACGTATGTTGCACAAACAATTGATGAAATGGGTGCAATTTTAGATGAACATCCAGGCTTTGTAAAAGCTATGTGGTGTGGAGATCAAGCATGTGAAGATGCAATCAAAGAAAAAATAGGTGCTACAAGTAGATGTATGCCATTTGCTCAAGAAAAATTGTCTGATGTATGTGCATGCTGTGGCAAACCAGCGAAAGAAATGGTATACTGGGGTAGAGCATATTAAATAGGAAAAGATAGAAGATAGTAGGTTTAGAAATAAAAATTTTGAACCTATTGAGAGAAAGGGACAGGTATTCATATGAATGTATTAGTAATCAATTGTGGTAGTTCATCATTAAAATATCAATTAATTAGCAGTGAAGATGGAATCGTTTTAGCAAAAGGTGTTTGCGAGAGAATCGGTATAGATGGAAGTGCTATTTCTCATCAAGCGGGAGAGTCTGGAAAAGTTAAGACAGAAATTCCAATGGCAACACATACAGATGCAGTGAAAATAGTGATGGAAAAATTAACAGATGCAGAGGTTGGTGTGATCAAATCTACAGATGAAATTGATGCTGTGGGACATCGTATCGTTCATGGTGGTGAAAAATTCACATCATCAGCATTGATTACAGATGAAGTAATAGCAGCGATTGAAGAGTGTAACGATTTGGCGCCACTACATAATCCAGCAAACTTAATCGGTATCAATTCATGTAAAGAATTAATGCCAAATGTACCAATGGTCGGTGTGTTTGATACAGCTTTCCATCAAACTATGCCTAGCAAAGCATATTTATATGGTATTCCATATGACTATTATAAAAAGCATAAAATTAGAAGATATGGATTCCATGGAACAAGCCATGATTTTGTATCAAAACGAGCTGCAGAAATTTTAGGAAAAGACAGAAAAGATTTAAAAATTATCGTATGCCATTTAGGAAATGGTGCATCCGTATCTGCTGTTAAATATGGAGAATCGGTGGATACTTCTATGGGACTTACACCATTAGAAGGTTTGATTATGGGAACTCGTTCAGGAGATCTAGATCCTGCAATCGTAAATTTCTTGGCAGAAAAAGAAGGTATTAGTGCTAGTGCAGTGATTGATATTTGTAATAAAGAATCTGGTGTATTAGGGCTTTCAGGCGGATTTTCAAGTGATTTTAGAGATTTAGCAGAGGCAGCAGCAGATGGAAATGAAATGGCAGCCACAGCCTTAGATGGTTATGCCTATAGAGTAGGAAAATATATTGGTGCTTATACAGCAGCTATGAACGGTGTTGACGTAATTATTTTTACAGCTGGTGCAGGGGAAAATAATGCAGAAGTAAGAAGCTTGATGGGACAATATATTGGATACTTAGGAACAAATATTGATCCAGAAAAAAATAAATTAAGAGGACAAGAAGTGATTTTATCAGATGAAGGTAGCAAGGTGATTACTATGATTGTACCAACAGATGAAGAAATGGAAATTGCTAGAGAAACTGTAAGACTTGTAAAATAAAGATTCACATAAGTTATTATTTACAGTTGCTGTAAATTGTAACTGACATATATGTAAGGGCATAGCATGAGAGAAATGTTATGCCCTTTTGTATCATGAGAGAATTAGATACCATACATATAACTGTTATAAAGAAAAATAAGAAATGTATCAGTTTTGTAAAAAACTGATTTTGATAGATTGAGATAGAATGATATCTACGAGTATTACAAGTAGAAATGTAGAAAAAACTTGAAACAGTTAAGTTTATTATACATAAATTAATAATAATATCATAAATGCATCATAAACGTTTCGAATCAGTTCTTTAACGTAGTAGTAAAATTATTTTGCTGGTAACAAAATTCCGTAACTTAAGGGTGAAGTGAATTTCACCCTCAACGTCTGCAATTTCACCCTTGCAAGCAAGTGAAATTACTTGACTTAATTATGAAATGTTACTCCCATAGCTTATCATGTACTCTCGAAATCCCTTAATGTATAGCTTTATGGCTGATTTATCCCTATTTGAACTTAAATTTTATCAACGTACACACCGTGTACGTCTCAAAAATTAAAGTCCAACTATGAATAAATCTTCTCATAAATCTAAACATCAAAGATTCCGAAAGTACATTATCATGTACTCTCGAAATCCCCTAATGTATAGATGCCGAGAATGCAGTATTTAATCCTCCCTTAATTAGAGTTGCGCAATTATTATGTTATAAATAAAAGTACAAGGGAGAAAATATGTATAATCAATTTACGATACCAATGTATATTTGCATGAAAAATAAGGAAGAATTATGTGAGCTAAACGATAAAGTTAGAACATATTTATTTATGGAAGAAATGGGGATTGCAATCCAGTATGTAACTACATCATTTCAAGCCTTAGCAGAAACTATGATAAAAGAAAATAGAACAGGAATCTATATTCTTGAATTAGAGCAAGTTGGGGAACAAGAATTAGAGATTATTTGTAAAATTAGAAAAAAAGATCCATGGGGCTTTATTTTACTTATGGTACCAGATGATGAAGCGAGAATGAGAATATTTGGAAGATATCTGTATATTATGGAATGTATAGTGAAAGAGGATATACAATTATTAACAGAGAAAATAAAGATTGGAATTTATAAAACGTGGCAAATTTTTTTGGAAAATAGTAATCCTTGGAATGGAATATTTTGTATTAAAAGTAATCAGAAAATTCATATGATACATGTAGATGAAATCTATTATGTAGAGGCACTTAAAAATCAACATAAAGTGATTTTATATATGTGTAATGAGCAAGTAGAAAGTGCAGTTACATTGCAATGTTTAAAAAATTATTTTGTGCAAGAAAGTTTTTTTATCTGTCATAAATCAATTATTATTAATATGAAACATGTAAAATTCTTTGATAAAAAAGAGAGAATGGTACATATGAATAATGGTAAAAAGGTAGAGTGTTCTGTAAGAAATATTAAGAGATTAGAAGAAATTTTACAAAGTAAAAGTGATATTTTATCAGATGAGAATGGAGAGAAAATATGTTAACAATAGGTTGTCATTTATCTTCCTCAAAGGGATTTGAGGCTATGGGGAAGGAAGCATTAAAGATCAAGGCTAATACATTTCAATTTTTCACAAGGAATCCCAGAGGTGGGAAGGCTAAGGATATTGATGAAAAAGATGTAGAAAAGTTTTTAAAACTTGCAAAAGGAAATGGAATCGAACGTATTTTAGCCCATGCACCATATACCTTAAATGGTTGTTCGGCGGATGAAGGGATAAGAGAATTTGCTAGAAATACAATGGCAGATGATTTAAGAAGGATGGAATATGTTCCAGGCAATTATTATAATTTTCATCCAGGAAGTCATGTGAAGCAAGGGACAGATGTGGGAATTTCTTACATTGTTGAAATGTTAAATGCAATTTTGAAACCAGAACAGACCACTACAGTGCTGTTAGAGACAATGGCAGGTAAAGGCAGTGAGGTAGGACGTAGTTTTGAAGAATTAAAAGAAATTTTAGATAAAGTAACATTAAATGAAAAAATGGGAATTTGTTTAGATACTTGCCATATATGGGATGGTGGATATGACATCGTTTCAAATCTGGATCAAGTATTGGATGAGTTTGATAGAATCATAGGATTAGAGAAATTAAAAGCCATTCATTTAAATGATAGCCTCAATCCTTTAGCAGCCCATAAAGATCGTCATGCCAAAATAGGGGAAGGGCAAATAGGGGCAGATGCATTGGTGGCAGTTGTCAACCACCCTAAACTAAGACATTTGCCATTTTATTTAGAAACACCAAATGAATTAGATGGATATGCAAGAGAAATCGCATTTTTACGAGAAAATTATAGGGAAGCATAAGTGGAAAGGAAGTATTTAGCATATGAGATACCCAAAATTTTTAAAAGAAAATGGAACAATTGGATTTGTAGCCCCTGCCTTTGGATGCAATATGGAACCTTATCTTTCGGCATTTGAAAATGCACAAAAAAAATGGAAAGCTATGGGATATCAATTAGATTTTGGACCAAATTGCTATAAAGGTGAAGGCATTGGAATCAGTAATACACCACAGCTTTGTGGAGAAGAAATCAATGATTATTATACCAGCCAAGAAAATGATATTTTAATTTCTTGCGGTGGTGGAGAATTAATGTGTGAAGATTTAGAATACATTGATTTTGAATTGTTAAAAAAAGCAGAACCTAAATGGTATATGGGATATTCAGACAATACCCATTTAACGTATTTATTGGCTACCGTTTGTGATGTTGCCTCTATATATGGACCTTGTGCGGCAGCTTTTGGTATGGAGCCATGGCATGAAAGCCTAGAAGATGCTATGGGAATTTTAACAGGTAAGAAGAGTATAGTGAAGTCTTATCCATTATGGGAAAAAGAAAGCTTGAAAACTCCTGAGAATCCGCTGTTGCCTTACCATGTGACAGAAAAGAGCATCATCAAAAAATTTCTAAATGAAAATGTGACCATGTCTGGTCGATTGTTAGGCGGTTGCATGGATTGTCTTGTGAATTTTCTTGGAACGAAATTTGATGAAACATTTAGTTTCGTGGAAAAATATAAAGAAGATGGAATTATTTGGTTTTTAGAAGCTTGTGATTTGCATCCCATTAGCATCCGTAGAGCTATGTGGCAGATGGAGCATGCAGGTTGGTTTCAGTATACAAAGGGATTTTTAATTGGTAGACCGTATTGTATGGGACAAGAGATTATGGGCTTGGATCAATATGAAGCTGTACTGGGCATCATTGGGAAATATAATGTACCAGTGATTATGGATGTAGATATTGGTCATATAGCACCTATGATGCCTATTGTTTGTGGAGCGAAGGCAGAGGTGAAAGCGGTTGGAAATGAAATAGAGATAGCATATGATTTTAGTTAATAGAATATAATGTAATGTAATAGTATGAACGGAGCATTACATGGCAAACATATTAACTAATCTCTCCAATATTATGATTCCGGCATTGATTTTTTATATTATTGCGTATGGATTGGTGTCTAAAGTAAATGTGTATGAAGAATTTATTACAGGAGCAAAAAAAGGATTTCAAATTGTCATTGATATTATGCCCACTATGGTTTCACTAATGATAGGCGTTGGTATTCTTAGAGCATCAGGATTTTTAACCATGCTGGGTGATTTGATTGGTCAATACACGCAGAATCTAGGTGTTCCAGGAGAAATTGTTTCACTTGCTGTAATTAAGTTGTTTTCAGCTTCGGCGGCCACAGGATTAGTGTTGGACATTTTTAAAACCTATGGGACTGACTCTACAGTAGGAATGATTGCATCAATTCTTTGTAGTTGTACAGAAACGGTATTTTATACTATGTCAGTATATTTTATGGCAGCAAAGGTGACTAAGACTAGGTGGACATTGGCAGGTGCGCTTGTGGCCACATTGGCGGGGGTGATTGCTAGTGTTTGGTTGGGGAAGCTATAGAATATTATATCTGAGAAAGCGACGTGTATGAGTTTTAATAGATAGTAAAATAATATTTAAAAAGAAAATTGCCAATAATAGGAATATTATTGGCAATTTGTATGTGGGTTTTGTCAAATGATGTGTAACAATAGTATTAATTTCCTAAGATTGCTGCATCTCCACGTTCTTTGATATTAGTAATTGTCGTTTCTAAATCTTGTTCTTGTACTAAGTATTTTTCTACTTCTTCCATGTAAACAGATTCGTAAGCTACACTATTAGCACCACTAATTTTTTCAGTAACGTAGATGTCAGGATTTGCATAAATATCTGTTAATAATTCTACAGTAATGCCTTCATCAGCTAATGCGGCAGCAGCATCGACAAATAAGTTTGATTGATCTACAGTTTGGATTGCAGATGCTGTAGTATCAGCATATTTAGCAGCTAGAGAAACAAGATCGTATGCAACTTCAACTGAAAGTTCAGGGTCTGGAGCAGAAACAGGAACGCCTAATCCATTTACAACACCCCAAGTTTTTGTTTCAGTTCCTTCATCAACAGGCATTGGAGCAATTCCAACTGTCCAATCACGAGGATAGTTTTCTTGATCCATACACCAGCTTAAGTACCAACCGCCAGCAATTGACATACCATATTTACCATTCATAAAGTCTGTTACTTGTGTACTTGTAGAAATAAGGTTTGCATGTGTTTGCATAGAACCATCTACATGCATCATATTGTAAACACCTTCTAAAGCAGTTGCAAATGCAGGGTCCTCAATATTTGATAAACCTTCATCATTATAGAAATATTCACCACCACCTAGAGCCATGATTGCTTCGCCATATGTGTAAGTTCCCCAGTTAATATAAAAAGCTCCGTATGTTTTATCTGCACCGCTACCAGAAGTGATACTTTTTGCTACTTCAGCATATTCATCCCATGTCATTGGAATTTCAGTAGATGGATAGTCAAGACCAGCAGCATCAAAAACGTCTTTATTATATGTAATTGCCCAACTTGTTACATTGTTAGGAATCATATAGATAGAATCATTACGAACAGCAGCACTTGCATAATCACCAAATTCAGTACTAAAATCATGACCTGAAGCTGTAATAATGTCATCTAATGGAAGAAGTAAACCTGATTCAGCATAAGATGTTAAATTAATAGGATTAGCACAAATAACCAAATCAATTTCTACACCGCCAGCTACTTCTGTAGGCATTTTTGTATCGTAATCTGCATCACGACCTACAAAGTTAAAGGTTATGTTTTGATATTTTTCCATTGTTTGGATTTCTGCCATGGCATCTTGCATTTTCTTTTCTTCATCAATACCGTTTAAATATACTGTAACAGTACGAGCTTCATAGATGGAAGCATCGCTTTCAACCTCTGTAGATTCAGCTGTTGTAGATTCAGCTGTTGTAGATTCAGTTTCAGTAGTTGCAGATGAAGTGTCTGTGCTTGTAGAATCTGTACTTGACCCACAGCCTGCAATCAAGCCCATAGTCATGGCACTAACTAACAATACACTGATTAATTTCTTTTTCATGTGAAAACCTCCTTTAATATAAAATAATATTTTGTTGTTGAAGTTATCATATATCATATATCATTTGTGTGCAATATGTAATTATAAACATATTTATATATTTAAATTTGTGCAATATCCACATCTGTAGCTAATATGAATCAATTATTTCTATATTAATGCAAAATTTTTTTAGAGAAAAGAGAGAAGGGATATAAGAATTAGAATCTCTAAAATAAAAATAAAAGCAAAATACACAAAAAATAGAATGGAAATATAGTAAATTTCAATAATTGATTTAGTCTGATATATGATATATGATAAGTATACAAAATAATTGTTTAGATTTCAGTGAAAGAACAAGAAGATAGGGAGGTAAACAGTGAAGCATTCTAGTGAAAAATCAAATATGCAAAACGAATTAGCTGTGCATGAAAAACAAAAATCAAATATGCGATTTAAAAGGAAAGTGAAAGAGAACTTGATCGGCTATTCATTTATAGGTGTATCTTTAGTCGGGTTTTTAGCGTTTATGGTATTTCCGCTATTCTATTCATTAGTAATCAGTTTTATGAATTGGAATATGTTTCAAGGATTTTCGGCATCAACATTTATTGGTTGGAAAAATTATGCAGCAGTATTGAAGGATGATTATTTTATTACTGGATTTTGGAATAACATTAAATTAGCGGTTATGATTGTACCAGCACTCTTACTGATAGCTTTAATACTTGCATATTTGTTAAATGGAAAGATATTTGGTAGAGGAGCACTCAGGGCGGCATATTTCATGCCATATATTGCAATCACAACAGCATCGGCATTGGTATTTTCAGCAGTATTTAATGCTGAATTTGGACCAGTCAATGAATTTTTGAGAGCGATTGGAGTGGAAAATCCTCCAGGATGGGCAATGAGTGTAAAATGGGCATTACCAGTTGTGGCTTTATTCATTATTTGGAAAAATATAGGATATTGTGTAGTTATATATCTTGCGTCATTACAAGGAATCTCAGAAAGTTATTATGAAGCCGCTTCAATTGATGGAGCGAATAAAATACAACAATTTAGATTCATTACAGTGCCATTAGTTTCACCAACAACATTTTTCTTGGTAATTACAAATATGATTATGGCATTTAGAACATTCGAAGAAGTGCAAATGTTGACAGGTGGAGGACCAGGAACGACAACGTATACGATGATTCTCCGTATCTACACTAAAGCATTTTCAGAGTATGATATGGGATTTGCATCAGCAGCGGCATGGATATATTTCTGTGTAGTAATGGTGATAACAATATTCCAATTTGTAGGACAAAAAAAATGGGTGAAATATACATAGGGAGGAGTCATGATGAAACAAAAAAAAGAGTTAGCAAAAAGTATAGTGATGTCATTATTTTTAGGACTAATTGCTATAATTATGGTGTTTCCAGTTGTATGGATGCTATCGGCTTCGTTTAAATATGAAGCTGACGTATTTACAATACCTATTCAATGGATACCAGAAAATGTGAATTACGCAAATTATACAAAAGCATTTACAGAATATCCATTTTTACAGTGGTATATTAATACTTTTTTAGTGGCAATTATGGTAGTGGCGTTTATATTATTATTTAGTTCCTTGACAGGTTATGCTTTTGCAAAATTGAATTTTAGTGGAAAAAACATTTTATTTGCTTTATTTATTTCTACGTTGATGATTCCAAATCAAGTAAGAATTATTCCACAATTTTTAATATTCAAAGAATTTGGTCTGTTAAATACACTATTAGCAGTTTCATTACCATGGGTGTTTAATGGGTTTGCAATTTTTTTAATGAGACAATTCTTTACATCAATACCAGATGAACTAATAGAAGCGGCAAGGATTGATGGTAGTAATGAATATAGAACATTTTTCCAAATTGTGTTACCTTTAGCAAAATCTCAATTAGCAGCCCTATTTATTCTTGCATTTACATGGGGGTGGAATGAATATTTAAGTCCGTTGATCTATATTAGTGATGTAAATAAACAAGTATTAAGTGTAGGTATTGCAACATTTAAGAGCCAGTATTCAGCAAATTTTGCCATCCAGATGGCAGGTGCCACGTTAGCCTTATTACCTATTATAGCAGTTTACTTATGTGCACAAAAATATTTTATTCAAGGAGTTGCACTTTCGGGTGTGAAAGGGTAAATAAAACTTGAATAGTTATAGGATGTAAGTTATCCTATAATATATAAGTAATAAATTGATAGGTGAAGTGAGGTAATGTATGACAAGGGTAGACACGGCGGTAATAGAAATCAAACAAATGATTTTAGAACAAAAATATGATGAGTATGGTTACCTTCCAAGTGAAGGAGTCATGAGTGAGTTGTTAGGAGTTTCGCGTGCAACTGTGCGAGAAGCAGTACGCACATTGGAGGTGCGAGGATTTTTAAAACGTATTCATGGAAAAGGAATTCAAGTTCTAGATAAAAGCCAGAAAGTAGTAGAACAAGCAATGACCGATATGTTTGAGAAACAAGAAATGGAAGTTGTAGACGTTCTAGAAGTTCGTATGATGATTGAACCTAAGTCAGCAGAATTAGCAGCCTCTCGTATTAATCATGAAGAGCTGAAAATGTTAAATGATTTAGTGGGCGCAATGGAGAAGTCTGCTAAAATGGACGAAAAGTATCTTGAAAGTGATTTTAAGTTTCATAAGTTGTTAGCAGCTAGCACAAAAAATCCTATGATAATGGCGATTGTTGCTGCATATTCTAAATGGCTAGAAAAATCTATTTTTGCCTCTAGTCAAACAGATGAAAATCTAGAACATAATTATCACTATCATAGAAATATTTTAGAAGCATTAGAACGTCATGATGCTTATGAAGCTAGAAAATATATGGAGCAACATTTAGAAGCAACATGCAAACAGACATATAATGTATAGGAATAAGGTGAGGAAATATAATGAGAGCATATTTTATATGCTTTTATTATACCAAAACTCATCCGATATCAGTTATCATAAAATTAGTATATTTATTAAATGAGGACGGAGAATAGTCATGGATAAATTTAGAAAATTTAATTTTGCAGAAATTCAACATAGTACCTTACATGGAGGATTTTGGGGAAAAAGAACAGAAAACTACATGGAAATTATTGAAAGTCAATTGGAGGCGTTATTGTGCGAAACTAATTCGGCTAAATTAAAAAACTTTGGGATTGCGGCAGGTTTGGTAGAGGGAGATTTTTTTGGTGTAGAATGGTCAGATGGCGATTGCTATAAATTTTTAGAAGCATGCTGTTATGTATATCAAAATACAAAAGATCCTAAAGTGTTAGAAATTATTAATACCTATGTACCTTGGATTGCAGGAGCGCAGGAAGAAGATGGTTATATTAGTACACAGATTACATGCACAGATCGAGAACGTTGGGTAGATTATATGAATCATGAACTGTATAATATGGGACATTTCTTTACATTTTCTGTAGCACATAAACGTATTACAGGTGATACAAGAATGTTAGATTGTGCAGTAAAATTAGCAGATTATTTATGGGATTTGTTTAGTCCATATCCTCCAGAATTAGGTCATTTTGGATTTAATCCTAGTCAAATTATGGGATTATGTGAATTGGGACAAGAAACAAAGAATGATAAATATATAAAATTAGCAGAAGTGTTTGTGAATATGAGAGGTAGCCAACCAGGAGGTACTGACCAAAATCAAGATAAAACACCACTAAGGGAAGAGACCATGGCAGTGGGTCATGCTGTGACATCTACTTATTTGTATGCAGGAGCTACAGATGTATATGCATTAACCGGTGAAGAAGCATTGATGACTGCACTTGAACGCATTTGGAAGGACTTAACTTCAAAGAGAATTTATGTAACTGGTGGAGTATGTCCTGATTTTATTGGACATTCAGAGCGTGGAAACGTAACGTTTGAATCACATGGAACAGAATATGTACTACCCAATAAAATTGCTTATAACGAATCTTGTGCAAATATTGGTGGAGCTATGTGGATGTTGCGTATGTTGGCGGTAACAGGCGATACAAAGTATGGCGATTGGGCAGAGCAAATTTTATATAACGCAGGAATTTCAGGTTCTAATTTAAGTTTAACACGTTATTTTTACTCAAATCCATTGGCATATAGAAAAGATGTTCAAATACCTTATATTGTAGATGAGCCAAATGAGTTAAATGTACAGTATGCTCACAAAGCTGATAGAAGATGGCATACTTTTACATGTTGGTGCTGTCCACCACAATTATTCCGTACTATGGCAGGTATCGGTCGATGGATTTATGGGGAATCAGAATCAGAAGTATACGTGAATCTATTTGCAAATTGCGATTATGCTGGAGAAAATGCAAAACTATCGATGAAGACTAATTATCCATGGGATGGAAATATTAGCATTGGTGTGGAAGATGCTACTGACGTAAGCGTAAAAATACGTATTCCTGCATGGTGTAAGAAACCACTTGTTAATGGCAAAGATGTAGCAAAAGGCGAATATGCAACGGTAGTTGTCAATACAGGAGATGAAATTCACGTAGAACTTCCGATGGATGTTGTGCTTATGCAAGCCAATGCTAATGTAGAACAGGATAGAGGAATGGTATGTATCAAACGTGGACCAGTGGTATATTGTGCAGAGGGGTGTGATAATGCAGTAAAACTTGACGATATCTATTTGGATGCTAAAGCAGTATATACTGCCCAGATGGAAGATATTTTGGGCGGTGTGGTAACGATTATTACGGATGCTTTGATACGAGAACAAAAAGATGATTTGTATTATGAATTAGTGGCGGAAGAAAAGATTGAAAAAGTAAAATTTATACCATATTATACATGGGCTAACCGAGAAGAAGAGGACATGAGTATTTGGTTCCCTAAAGCATAGAAAAATTGGAGGTGAAAGGATGTTAATTAAAGAAATTAATATTCATAAAATTAGTGCACCTATTGACAAGCCGTTTCGTTTTTCACAGGGATGGGTACATACAAGAAGTTCTGTTATTGTAGAAGTAGTGGGTGAAGATGGTACATGTGGATTTGGAGAATGCATGTGTCATGGACAACAATCACCATTTTTAGCAGCAGCTTTTATTGAGCACTGTTATAAAGAAGAGGTGATTGGAAAAGATAGTTTGGATGTAGAGGTGATTTGGGAAACACTTTACAATAAAGCAAGACCGTTTGGGCAACAAGGTATTGCATTGAATGCATTAAGTGGATTGGATATTGCATTGTGGGATTTAAATGGGAAACAATTAGGACAGCCTGTAAGCAGATTAATTGGTGGTAGATTTCGAGAAAAGCTAGCAGCATATGCAACTGGGTTTTATCGTTTGGAAGGATGTGCATATCCTGAAACTTCAATAAAGGATGCGTTACAATTTGTTGAAGAAGGGTTTACTGCAATGAAATTAAAGGTTGGTTTTACACCTGAAGCGGATATTGAATATATTCGAGCAATCAGAAAAGCAGTCGGTCCTAATATTCAATTGATGGTAGACTTTAATGCTTGTTATTCACAGGCAGTAGCAAGAAGAATCATGTTGGAATTAGAACCTGAAAATATTTATTTCTATGAAGAAATTTTAACTCCAGAGGATATAGAGGGATATAAGGCGCTTCGTAATCTTACATCTTCTTATATGGCAGCAGGTGAGGAAATTTTTGGTAAAATATCAATGAAGAATTGGTTATCAAGCGGAGCTTTAGATATCTATCAACCAGATGTTGCATCAGCAGGTGGATTTACAGAGTGTAAGAAGATGGCAGCCATTGCACAGGCATATAACACAGCAATTATGCCTCACGCTTGGGGATCGGGAGTATCGTTAGCAGCGGCCTTGCAATTTATTTCATCATTACCATATGCACCAATGAGTGATGAACCAGAAGAATTATATTTGGAATTTGATCGTTCCAGTCACCCATTTAGAGCAGCATTAATAAACGATGGAATCAAATACGAAAATGGATATATCTATGTACCAGATAAACCTGGTATAGGGGTAGAGATCAATCGAGATATTCTAGAACAGTATAGAGTTTAACGAATAGGTGTAACTAATTGCGAAATAAAAAATAAGCAATATAAATGAAGGCAGGCATCTATGAAGTGATATAGTTGCCTGTTTTTATAGAAAATAAAGGAAATCTTATGGATAATATATTATTTATTTTTACAGATCAATGGAGAGCGGATTGCTTATCTTGTCATGGTCATCAAGTGGTACAAACACCTAATTTAGATTCATTAGCAAAGAAATCGGTAGATTTTCGAAATAGTTTTACTACAGTGCCACTTTGTACACCAGCAAGAGGAAGTTTATTTACGGGATTGTATCCACATCAAAGTGGAATAATCGATAATTGTGATGTGGGAGGGAGTGGGCAGGAATATTTGCCAAATACTGCTTTTACATGGTTAGATGCTATGGTTGCTAGTGGAAGAACAACGGGACACTTTGGTAAATGGCATTTAGGGCATGATTGGCAAACGGAAGATAAACATGTGGATTTTGAACTTTGTAGAGCGGAGGGAGATCCAGAGAAGCACTTGACAGATGCATATATTCCCTTTGTAACAGAAAGAGGGCAGTTGATATCAGGACTTGGAGAACGATTTGTACCTGAACAAGATGGTAATAAGATGCCATTTTACGCAATTATAGATGATATTAGTGATCGCTTGGAATACAAGGTTACTCAAAAAGCATTGACTTTTTTGGAAGAACATAAAGAAGAACCATGGTGTTTAACAGCTTCCTTTGTAGGTCCTCATTTTCCAAGTACATTGCCACAAAAATATCTAGATATGTACCCGATAGAGGAAATGGAATTACCACCGAGCATTGCAGATAATTTTGCTAATAAACCATGGTTTCAAACAAGGAACTGGTGGCCAACAGTGGCAACGGATGATTTTGACGAGACCAATTGGAAAAAGACTATTGCAGCATACTATGGTTGTGTCACTATGATGGATGATTTAATTGGAGAGATTTTGACGAAAGCAGAAACATGTTCTGGAGGAAGAAAAACAAGGGTGATTTTTACTTCGGATCATGGAGAAATGTTAGGTTTCCACGGTAAGTTTGATAAACATGCATATTTTTATGAAGAAGTGGTAAGAACACCACTCATGTATTGTGCAGACTTAAATGGAGAACAAAAAGGATTTGAAAGAAAAGAATATTGTACCACTCTTGATATTGCACAAACTTTCTTTGATTTAGCAGGTTATCAAGCTAAAAATGGTGATTCTTTAACACCGATGTTAGAGGAAAGTTATCAGGCTAATAAACCAGAAATTGCTTTTGGAAATTACTATAAATATAATGGTCACAGTTTTGAAATTAGATATGTGAGAACACAAAGATATAAATATAGCTTTATTCCACAAGATATTGATGAATTATACGATCTTGAAAATGATCCGTATGAGTTAGTAAATTTGTCAGATAGAGAAGAATATCAAGAAATCCGTAATCAATTAAAAGAAATGGTAATTGCCAATATGCAAGCCAATGAAGATTACTTACTAGATGTGTTAGAGCAAGAATTGCCACAAGCTGGAAAAGTATTTGGATTACCATACCCTGAGTTAAAAATGATATATGATAAAGTGAAAAAATAAAGAGGTATCTATGAAAAAAAGACCAAATATTATTTTTATTATGACAGATCAACAAAGATTTGATACATTTTCATGTGTGAATGATAAAATCATCACACCAAATTTAGATAAACTTATTGACAATAGTATTATGTTTGAGCATGCATATTGTAGTAACCCATCTTGCGTGCCATCGAGAGCGGCAATTATGACGGGAAAATATCCATCCGTTTGTGAAGTGCCAGCCTACATTAGTTATCTTCCAGATCATGAAAAAACATTTATGACAACATTACAAGAAACGGGATACTATACTTCTGTTGTAGGGAAACAGCATTTTGCAGAATCTACCATAAAAAAAGGGTATGATTTTGAAATGATTATTGATGGACATATGCCATTTGCACCAAAAGAAACTCTTGGGGTTTATGCAGATTATTTGGTAGAACAAGGTCTAAATCCTGATGAGATGTATGAAAAATCAATTATTAGTGGTGGTAGATGGACAGCAGATGTGAAGCATCATATTGACAATTTTGTAGGAGAAAAAGGGAAAGAATGGCTAGAAAATAGACTATCAGAAAAGAATAATGAGCAACCATTTTTCTTCACCTTATCATTTCCAGGACCACACCACCCATATGATTTAGAAGGAACCAAATATGCAGACATGTATTCACTAGAAGATATGGAATTATCAGAAAGTGAATATGCAGATCTCGCTCAAAAAGGTCCACAGTTTAAAAATATGGGAATGTATTCACAGATATACTTAAAAGATTATACAGAAGAAACATTTAAAAGAACAAAACGTGCTTACTATGCAAACATGACTCTAATTGATGAGAAAATAGGTGAAGTGATAGATGTCCTCAAAATGCATGATACATATGATGACACGGTAATTATTTATTCGTCAGATCATGGGGACTTTATGGGTGATTATGGACTGGTAGAGAAGCTACAGTGTTTAGAAGATAGTTTGATGCGTGTACCTTTATTTATGAAACCACCAGTTAAAGATTTTCAAAAGAAAATAATTGCTGAACCAGTGGTGAATATAGATATTGCAGCTACTTGTTTAGAAATCGCAGGAGCACCTATTCATAAATATCTAGAAAATTATACCTATAATGGTTATTGGGATATTACGAAAGAAGTGAAGAAGCGAGAGTATATTTATATGGAAGCAGGGGCAATTCGAGGAATTCTTTATGATGGAATAAAAACAATTCATTATGTAGATCGCCCATACGGAGAGTTGTATGATTTAAATAAAGATCCTTTGGAAAGAAATAACTTGTGGAATGATAAGGAATATACAGAAGCTAAGATAAATGGATATAGATGTTTGGTAGATAGCATGTATAGGGCAACAGCAGGATTTGATACACCGTGGAATATAGGGACACCAGAGATTTGAGTTTTATAATAATCGTATTAAGGTAAAAGAAAAGAGATAAGTACATGAATGACATGACAAAAGGTAATATTGTAAGACAATTAGTTGTCTTTGCAGTGCCAGTGTTTATAGGTAATGTATTCCAATGTTTTTATAATGTTGTGGATGCAGTTGTTGTTGGGCAATTCTTAGGAGTAGAGGCATTAGCAGCAGTTGGAGCACTAGGTTCGCTGATGTTTTTGATTACTGGAGTGATGCTAGGGTTTGCAAATGGTTTTGGGATATCGATTTCGCAAGCATTTGGTGCAAAGGATTCTCAAAAATTGCGGCATTATGTGGCTATGTCTTGCGTATTATGTATTTCTATTGTAATAAGTTTTATGACGGTGTGTTTAGTAGCCAATGAAAAGATATTAGAGTTATTAAATATTCAAGAGGATATTTATTATTTGGCAAAGAATTATATTTCAATTATTTATATGGGTTTACCAGCGATTATGTTGTACAACATTTTAGCAGCTATCGCACGTGGAATGGGGGACAGTCGTACACCTTTGTATTTTTTAGTATTATCTTCTGTTCTCAACATAATCTTAGATATTGCATTTGTAGGATATTTACGAATTGGAGTGGAGGGTGCAGCATTAGCAACGGTGATTTCACAAGGAGTAGCAGGGGGGATATGCTTTGTATATGTCGCTAAAAAATATAAAGAAATACATTTTACAAAAGCAGATGTAAAGATTAACATCGGTACATGCAAGACACTTTTAAGTTTGGGTATGCCTATGGCATTACAATATACAATTATTGCAATGGGTGGACTTACAGTACAAGCAACATTAAATCAATTAGGATCGATCTATATAGCAGCTATATCTACCAGTTCTAAAATTGAAACTTTATTATGCCAAGGATATATGGCCATAGGAGTTGCACTTGCTAATTTTACAGGACAAAATTATGGTGCGAGACAGATTGCTAGGGTAAAAAGTGGTGTGAAATATGCAGTAATTATGGGTAGTATTATCGTTGTTATCATTATGATAATTACATACTTCTTTGCTTCAGAATTTATTGTAATTTTTGTAGATAATCCGTCTCAAGAGATGAAGGAGCTTGTGCGACAAGTATTTCACATTTACTTATGGTTTTATCCTTGCCATGCAGTATTAAATATATTGTGCAATGCATTTCAAGGTGTTGGAAAAGGAGTGGTATCCATGTACAGTGGTATAGCTGAATTACTGGCAAGATTTATAGCAGCCGTATTTATATTCCCACATTTGGGATTCGTGGCAATATGTCTAGCGGGTCCGTTAGCTTGGTTGTTTGCTTTTTTATTATTGGTTCCATATTGGGTTACATATCAAAAAAAGTTAGTATGCTAAAATTAGGTATTATATAAAATAAATAAAAATCATAATGAAAGAAAGTGAGGATGTTTAATACAATGAATAACACAGAAATATTAAAGATGATTGAAGATACAAAAATTATAGCAATTGCTAGAGGGGTTAAACCAGAAGATGCGGTTAATTTAGCGGAAGCATTATATAAAGGCGGTATTCGTTTATTAGAATTTACGTTTAATATGAAGAATCCTGAGTGTACGGATACAGACCAATGTATAGAAGCAGTATCAAAAGCTATGGATGGTAAAATGTGTGTGGGGAGTGGAACTACTTCATATCCTTACTTGGTGGAACGAGCAGCAGCTGCTGGAGCAAACTATATTATTTCAGCAGATGTAAATGTAGATGTGATTAAGCGAACAAAAGAGTTGGGATTAATTTCTATGCCAGGTGCAATGAGTGCTACAGAAGCCATGACAGCAGTAGCAGCAGGAGCAGATTTTGTAAAGTTATTTCCAATTGGGAATCTAGGTTCGGATTATGTGAAAGCATTGTGTGGACCTTTTGGACATATTAAGTATTTAGCAGTAGGCGGAGTCAATGCAGGGAATGTTGTAGAATTTCTAAAAAAAGGCTGTGTAGGTGCAGGCGTAGGTGGCAATTTAGTTAATTTGAAACTGATTGAAAACGGAGAGTTTGATAAGATTACAGCAGCAGCGAAAGAATATGCAGATGCGATTGCGGAAATGTAATTTATATACAATAAGAAATCAACTAGTATTTAATTAAAAAGGAGGCGTGGTAGTATTATGAGAAAGATTGTTACATTTGGAGAAATTATGTTGCGTTTAAATCCTGAAGGGTATTTAAGATTTGTACAAGCTGATAAATTTTGTACCTCTTATGCAGGAGGAGAAGCTAGTGTGGCACTTTCATTAGCAAATTATGGAATGGATGCCCATTATGTGACAGTGTTACCAAAACATGAAATTGGTCAAATGACAGTAAATTCACTGAGAAGATTTGGAGTTAATACATCAGATATTATTCGTGATGGCGATAGAATTGGTGTTTTGTATCTAGAAAAAGGTGCATCTCAAAGACCAAGTAAGGTCATTTATGATAGAAAAGGTAGTGCATTAGCACAGTATGATCCTAAGAAATATGATTGGCATAAGATTTTTGAGGGAGCAGAGTGGTTTCATTTTACTGGAATTACACCAGCATTGTCTGAAGAAGCGGCACAAGCTACTTTTGATGCAGCTAAGACGGCTCATGAAATGGGAGTGAAAGTATCTTGTGATTTGAACTATAGAAGTAATTTATGGAGTAGAGAAGCTGCTAGAGAAACAATGACAAAAATTATGCCATATGTAGATGTATGTATTTCTAACGAAGAAGATGCAGCAGATGTTTTTGGAATAAAAGCAGCAGATACTGATGTTACAGCAGGCAACTTATCCCATGAAGGATATAAAGATGTAGCGAAACAGATGGTTGAAAAATTTGGTTTTGAAAATGTGGCAATTACTCTTAGAGGATCCATCTCAGCTAATGACAATGAATGGGCAGGTATGTTATATTCTAATGGAGAATGCTATCTTTCAAAAAAATATTTGATTCATATTGTAGATCGTGTTGGCGGTGGAGATAGCTTTGGTGGTGGTATTATTTATGCATTAATGGAAGGAAAAGAACCACAAGAAGCTATTGAATTTGCCGTGGCAGCAAGCTGCTTAAAACAAACGATTGAAAATGATTATAACCTTGTGACAATTGCAGAAGTTGAAAAGCTTGCAAATGGAGATGCAAGTGGTCGTGTACAAAGATAAGGATGGAGGGAAAAACTATGTATTTGATGAGTATTAATGGAAAATGTGTTGAGGGAGAAGGCAGAGTTGAAAAAGTAATGAATCCAGCTACAGGTAAAGTGATGGCAGAATATAAGTCTGTTAGTGAAGCACAATGTGAAGAAGCATTGCAAGCTGCGGATACAGCATTTAAAGTATGGAGCAAGATGACTATTGAAGAAAGAGAAGTGTGTATTTTAAACTTCAGAGATGAAATCATAGCTAAAAAAGAAGAATTAGTTGCATTATTAATGGAAGAAACAGGTAAACCATTGGGAAATGCTAGTTATGATTATAATATGTTGATTGATTGCCTTGATTTTTTCAACGAAGATAATAAAAGATTATGTGGAAAAATCATTCCCAATAAAAATGGTAGCCATATTAATATGGTGAACCATGTGCCGCTTGGTGTGGTAGTGGGATATTTAGCATGGAACTTCCCTATTTTAAATTTAGGATATAAATTAGGACCAATTTTGGCTTCTGGATGTACTTGTATATTAAAGCCTTCTTCAGTAACACCACTTACATCACTAAAAATTGGTGAGATTGCACAGAAACATTTTCCAGCAGGTGTAGTAAATATTATCTCTGGTTCTGCTAGGGTGGTGTCACCAGTTCTTAGTACAAGTCCAATTCCTAAAATGATGACAATGATAGGTTCAAGTAATGCTGGAAAACAAGTAATCAAGGATAGTTCGGATTACTTGAGACATTATTCATTGGAATTAGGTGGAAATGCACCTTTCGTAGTTATGCCGGATGCAGATATTAAAAATGCAGCATTTTTTGCCTGTGATTTAAAATATGGTAATGCAGGACAAATTTGTGTATCGCCAAATAGAGTGTATATTCATGAGGATGTTTTAGATGAATTTATTGCAGAAGTAAAGGCGTTTGTAGATGGCATTAAACTAGAGGTTGGTGATGATTCTGAACAAGTATTAATGGGACCAATTTCAAGTGAAGAAGCGGCTAATCAAATGGTGAATTTCTGTAAGGATGCTGTAGAAAAAGGTGCGAAACTTGTATCAGGAGGGAATCGTACAGGTGTTGGATATTTCTTTGAACCAACGATTTTAGTAAATGTGACAACGGAAATGAGAGTATATAAAGAAGAAGTATTTGGACCAATTATGTCAATTATCCCATTTTGTGATGAGGATGATATTGTTGCCATGGCAAATGATACAGAATATGGTTTGGCGGCATATGTATTTACAAATGATTTAAGCAAAGCAATTTATTTAAGTGAAAATATTATGGCTGGTAGCGTGAGTGTAAACGAACCATTATATGATTATAATTTACCGCATGGTGGATTGAAAGAAAGTGGTGTAGGTAAAGATTGTTCTACCTATAGTTTGGAAGAATACTATTATGTGAAAAGAATTTCAGTTAAGAGATAAGGAAGTAAAATTCAGATTTTAGAATTTGTAGTTTATTTTCTCAAGTAAAAATGCAGTGAATACTTTTATTTAGAGAGATGCTCTCATAATTTAAAGGTGTTTACTGCATTTTCGTATCTATAAAAGTAAGGTGAAAAAATTATGCCATAGCTATATTTCATCCAATAGATATGCTATACTACATATAATTAGAGGATATATTGATGGGGAAGGATAAGGGTATGTATACACTTTTAATTGTTGATGATGAAGATAATATAAGAAAAGCACTGAAGCATGCAGTAGATTGGCATGAGCTTGGATTTCAAATTTTAGCGGATGTGTCTAATGGGATAGAAGCCATGGATTACATAGAAAAATACGATATTGATCTGTTATTAACAGATATAAAAATGCCTATTATGGGGGGCATTGAATTGGCTCGTGCGGCAAGAGAAATACGACCTAGTATGCAGATTGTATTTTTATCGGGACATGATGAATTTGATTTTGCTAAGCAGGCTATCAAGTATAATATTTTGGAGTATTTGTTGAAGCCAATTACTGAAGAACAAATTATTAGGGAGTTTTCTAATATAAAAAGAAAGTTGGATGAAAAATTTTCAGAAATTCTCAATATTGATGAGCATCAAGATACCGTAAAGGATTTAAAAAATGCAAGGCGTGAGCTTTTTATTGCAAAATTAGTGAATAATGGATTGACACAATTACAAATAGAGAATTTCTTTAAGGAAAATGAAGTTGAGCGAGACTTAGTTCGATCTACCGATAAAAATTATGTGTTATATCTTGTGAAAAATGATAATTCAGTACAAGATGAAGAGTATGAACTGCGAAATAGAAGGTTATATAATATGACTAAAATTATTTCAGAAAAGTATGTAGAATGTATGAGCTCTATTTATGGAGATTATAATATTGTAATTGCATGTGGTAGTCAGGCAACATTGGACAAGTTTATGCCAATTTTGTCTAAAGATATCATTTTATCGGCCAAAAGGGTTATCAATATGAAAACCTTTTTTGTTCAGAGTGATTATTATCATAATATTAGTGATACTTACAAGGCTTTTCAACAGACCTATGAAGCATTGGCGATTGCAGAGAAGACAGATGCCCAGATTATACAAACTAGCGATTTAAAAGAGCCTTTGGAACAAAATAGTAAAATGACTCAGAGTTTGGAAACAGCAATGTTGTCTGGAAAAAGGGAAGAAGTTGACCAAGTACTAGTATCAATCTTTCGTGGTATGGGAGAGGAAAGTGTAGAATTTCATACCATTATATTGCAAATGATAGGTGTACTTTTTAAGGTGAGCAGTATGTTGGAAAGTTCTCAAAGAGATACTATTCTAAAAAATATCACATTTCAGATACCGAATCATGAATTAAAGAAAGAAATAACAAAGCTGTGTATAGAAATAACAGAAAAGATATCTTCTAAAAGAGAACAATCTATTGATCATATTTCTCAGAAATCTATTGAAATTATAAAAGAGGAATATATGAATGCAGACATTAATCTAGCCTATATAGCTCAAAAAGTCCATTGTTCCCCTAATTATTTATCTAGCATCATTAAGAAAACAACGGGAGAAAGTTTTATAGACATTTTGACAAAAGTAAGAATGGAAAAGGCAAATACACTGCTACGGTTAACGGATAAAAAAATCAGAGAAATTTCAGAAGAGTGTGGATATGCCAATCAACATTATTTTTCTTACTCATTTAAAAAATATTATGATAAATCACCAAATGCAGTACGAAAAGAAATAGTGCAAGAAAATATATGATAGTTATAAGTTAGAGAAATTAGTTGTTAATGAGGGATGAAATGATTAAAAAAATAAGTGATAAAATTAGAAGTACTGGGGCTTCGTTAAACACGGTGATTATCATTGCTGTTGTTGTGAATACAGTGGTAGCATTAGTATTAACATCAGTATTCTTATTAACTGGATTTAATAATTCGTCAGTAGAATCAGCCATACAACATACGGAACAATCTACAGCTAATATTTCCAAGGTGATTTCTTCCTTTGTATCAGAGAAGGTGGAGCAATTAGACGATATTAGAACCATTGTTTTAGATACAAGTGAAGCACAGAGCAGAGAAACATTGCGTATTATTTATGAATTAAATTCTGATATTGTGGCTATTGCTGTCTATAATCAAGAAGGAGATATCCTTTCTTACACCACAGATGAAGAGTTTGTATTAAAAGAAGATTATAAAGAAAACAATCAATCGTTTTTACTAGAGGAGTTTCGGGCAGCAGATGGATATTATATATCGCCACCTCATGTAAGCAATATTTTTTCTTTGGAATATACTTGGGTAGTCACATTTATGTTACGTGGATTAAGTGAAGAGGGAGAAGTAATCTACATTACTATGGATATAGAATTTAGTAAAGTTTCTCAATACATAGATAAAATTTCCATCGGTGATAGAGGGTATGTTTATATTGCAGATGAGGAAGGTGACATTGTATATCATCCTAAGCAACGTTTGATTTATGCAGAATTAGTTAGTGAAAACCAGGAAGTGCTTCCAGAATTATATGAAGAGGGAAGTGCCAAATCAGAAAGTAATATTTATGCAATTACCAATATTGAAAATACAGATTGGTATATTTTAGGTGTAAGCAGTGTAGATGAAATGGTATCACAAAAGAATACTGAGTTCTGGAGATACTCAATTCTTGTAATCGTGATTTCACTTGGCATCACTGCACTTTTAGCAATTTTATTGTTTAGAAACTTGACAAACCCATTCAGACAATTAATGAGTAGAATGAAAAGTTTTGAAACTGATATTGATCATTATGATTCTTTGGAATTAGATGGATTCAAGGAAGTAAAAGAAATTAGCACCACTTTTAATCATATGGCCATAGATATTAAAGAATTGAAATCACGAGTGAGAAGTGAAGAACAGGAGCTTAGAAAAACAGAATTGAAAGCACTTCAAGCACAGATCAATCCGCATTTTTTATACAATACATTAGATTCTATTTTTTGGCTTTGTAAAGAGAGTGGAAGTGATGATGCAGCCAAAATGGTTTCGGCACTTTCTGATACGTTCCGTATTTCTATTAGTAGAGGTAAGGACGAAATATTCATAAAAGAAGAAATTCAACATGCAAAAAGCTACTTAGAAATTCAGAATATTCGATATAAGGATCAATTTACATACGAAATAGATGTAGATGATTCCATTTTAGAATACAAATGTGTAAAAATTCTTTTACAGCCATTTATTGAAAATGCAATTTATCATGGATTAAATCGAATGATAGATGATGGTGAAATTATTATAAGAGGATATAGGGAAGAAAATGATATTATATTAGAAGTATTTGATAATGGAATTGGTATGGATGACAGTGAAATTGCGCAATTATTCTTAGAGAATAGTGATAAGGCAGGGGTAGGTGTGAAGAATGTACATAATAGAATTAGAATCTACTATGGAGCACCATATGGTGTGACTATTCTTAGTGAATTAGATGAGGGAACTACAGTAAGAATTCGAATTCCAGCAAAAAAAGGTGGTGAGGAAGATGCTTAAAAAATTAGTAGCCTTAATTGTGATGGTATTGGTAGTGGTAGTGCTCTTTGCCACAAGCCAAAAACCTAGCCAAGAACAGTATAAAATTATGTTTATTCCTAAATCATCTCTATCAACTTTTTGGAAAATTGCGATTGAAGGATTTGAAACAGCGATCTATGAGTACAACGTATACGGTGAAGTTCGAAATACGGATAGCGAAGAAGATGTAATAGGGCAGTCGGAAATAGTTAGAGAGGCTATTGCGGAGGATTTTGATGCTATTGTTATTTCTGCCAATAGTTATGAGGCTTTAGCTATACCTGTACGAGAAGCTATGGATGCGGGGTTAGAGGTAGTGGTAATAGACAGTGATGTCAATGTGCCTGAAGTGAAGGTTCGTGTGTCAACAGATAATTATAACGCAGGATTCAATATGGGCGAAAAAATGGCGGAATTAATGGACTATGGTGGAAATATAGGTGTGATTAATTATGATATTATCACCCAGAACGGCAGTGACCGAACTTCGGGATTTTATGATGCTATTTCTCAATATGATGAATTATGTATTGTGGCAGATATCACAACACCATCCGACAGTGCCATTGCAGAGTGGACAAC
Organism: Eubacteriales bacterium; assembly: GCA_044425705.1. GTDB lineage: Bacteria > Bacillota > Clostridia > Lachnospirales > Lachnospiraceae > JAWXVD01. Next base: position 31,841 of record JAWXVD010000017.1, read on the forward strand.
CATTGAAATGATAGAAGCAAATGAGGATTTAGATGGAGTTGCAACCTTTAATGAAATTACCACAGTAGGAATGGGAAAAGCTCTTGAAGAGCTAGACCGAACTGATTTAATCTGTGTAGGGTTTGATAATAACACAGAAGTAATTGATTATTTAGAACGAGAGATCGTTGATATTACAGTGATTCAAAATCAATTTGCTATGGGGTATTTGGGTGTAGAATATGCCATTCGATTGCTAGATGGTGAAAATTTAAGCGACTTAAACGTAGACACAGGAACCCATGTGGTGACCCGTGATAATATGTATGAATTACAGACTATATTATTTCCATTTTATACAGAAAGTGAGTAATGGGAAAATCTCCGATTTTCCCATGGCAATTTGGCCCCGAAGAGCCAAAGTTGCCAGGCTGAGAGAGTGCGTGTGTAAGATTTTATACATAAAGCGTAAGAAATTGTAAGTTTACAAAGCGTTAATTTTAGATTCATACATTTTTTATAAATATTACATAAATATGAATTTTTTGTGAGAAGATATTGCATTGTACAAGTAGGTTATTTTTTGTATTATTATCCTATCAACTAAAACAAAGAAGGAGGATTTTAAGAAATGAGAAAGTTAGTATCTTTATTAATGGCAGTAGTTATGATGACATCGTTACTTGTTGGATGTTCAAGTGGGGGCAGTGATGAAATAGTATTAGAACATTTCGTTTACAACTTCTCGGATGCACAACAAAACGCGGTAATGAACTCTTGCGAAACAATTTACAAAGAATTAGGAATTACTTATAACTTTAATGATGGTGCTGGTGTACAAGGTACTCAAAATGACCAAATTGATAATGCGATCCAAAAAGGCGCAACAATCTTAGTTGTAGGTCTTGCTGATATTTCTTCTGCACAAACAGTAGTAGATAAAGCAAAAGCAGCTGGTATTCCAATCTTATTCTACAACCAACAACCAGATGAAGCAGTTATCCAATCTTATGACCAATGCTGGTTCGTAGGTTCAGATGCTCGTGGTGGTGGATTAATGCAAGGTGAAATTGCAGCAGCAACAATTTTATCAGATTACGAAAAATATGATAAGAGTGGTGATGGAGTAATCCAATACGTTATGATTCGTTCGGATTTATCACATCCAGAAGCAAATGGTAGAACAGAAGCAGCTGTAACAAGAACAAATGAATTATTAACAGAAGCAGGATATCCAGCAATCGAACAACTTGGAACAGATTACTTAGCAGATGACTGGTCAACAAACAAAGGTAAAGACTGTATGGATACATTCTTAACAGCTAACCCAATCTCTGAAACAGAAGGTGTTGAATTAGTATTTGCTAACAATGATAGTATTGCAATCGGAGCTATCCAAGCATTACAAACAGTAGGTTGGAACACATCAGCAGACAAAGCAATCCCAGTATTAGGTGTTGACTCTACAGATGAAGCTAAAACTTATATTGATGGTGGAACAATGTTAGGTTCAGCAGGACAAGATCCAGCTCTTATCGCTACATATGTAACAACAATCGCTAACAATGTGGCAACAGGATTAGAACCACTCGAAGGAACTGACTGGGCATTTGAAGATGGAACAAAAGATGTATACTTCCCATACTCACCATATCCAGATGGAATCGTTGAATAAAAAATAACTTAGAGGGGTATAGCGCCGTGAAAAATAATAGTAATGAATGTCCGTTGTTACAGATGAGCGGAATCAACAAAAGTTTTCCGGGAGTTAAAGCACTTGATAATGTACAGTTGACTGTGAAAGCAGGCACTGTACATGCCCTTATGGGTGAAAATGGAGCAGGAAAATCGACACTGATGAAGTGTCTATTTGGTATTTATATCGAAGACAGTGGAGAGATTTTAATAGACGGAGAAAAAGTACAGTTTTCTGATCCTAAGCAGGCTTTAGAACATGGCGTTGCCATGGTTCACCAGGAATTGAATCAAGTAACTAAGCGTAATGTTATGGATAACTTATGGCTTGGTAGATATCCAAAAAAATTTGGAATTGTTTCGGATGTCACAATGTATCAACAAACAAAGGAAATATTAACAGACTTAGAAATCGATATCGATCCAAGAAAAATTCTTTCTACATTAAGTGTATCGGAAAGACAGATGGTTGAAATAGCAAAAGCAGTTTCGTATAATGCTAAAATTTTAGTGTTTGACGAACCTACTTCATCTTTATCAGATAAAGAAGTAGCCCACTTATTTAAAATTATCAATAAATTACGTGATAGAGGTGTAGGTATGATTTACATTTCTCACAAAATGGATGAAATTTTAACCATATCAGATGATGTTACAATTATGCGTGATGGTGGTTATGTGTCTACCACACCAGCAAAAGATTTAACCATGGATGAAATCATCAGACAAATGGTAGGTCGTGAAATTACAGACAGATATCCTGCTAAAACCAATAAAGTAGGAGATGTGTATTTAGAAGTAAAAAATCTTACTGGTTTGTATCAGCCAACAATCAAGGATGTTTCCTTTGAACTTAGAAAAGGGGAAGTGCTTGGAGTGGCAGGTTTAGTTGGTTCGAGAAGAACAGAATTACTAGAGAATATCTTTGGCTATGCAACTGTTAAAAGTGGAGAAATTTTCTTAGAAGGCAAAAAGATAGATAATAGCACAACATTAAAATCTATCAAAAATGGTTTTGCATTATTAACAGAAGAACGTCGTGTGACAGGTATTTTCCCAGTATTAAATATTGCAGAAAACGCTACAGTTTCCAACTTAAAAGAATGTAAAAAAGGTGGATTCTTAAACAGTGCGATTATCAATGAGAAAACAAAGTGGACCATTGATTCTATGCATGTTCGTACACCGGGTCAAAAAACACCGATTAAATCACTTTCTGGTGGAAATCAACAGAAGGTTATTATCGGAAGATGGCTTCTTACAGATCCAGATGTGTTGCTGTTAGATGAACCTACACGTGGAATTGACGTTGGGGCAAAATATGAAATTTATCAATTAATTAATGAACAAGCAACCAAAGGAAAATGTTGTATGGTAGTTTCTTCAGAAATGCCAGAGTTACTGGGTATTTGTGATAGAATTTTAGTTATGTCAAATGGTAGACTTGCAGGAATCGTTGATGCGAAAGATGTAACGCAAGAAGAAATTATGACATTGGCTACCAAATACCAATAATTAGGGGGACGAAATGACAGCGATAAAAGAAAAATATAATGAATTTAATGCGCTACCAGCGCAGGAAAAAAGAAAATTAGTCAAAGAAAAAACAATAGATAATGCACTTTATATCTTAATTCTTTTGCTTATTATTGTGGTTGTTAATTACAATCCTAAATTTATCAGTTTAAGCTCAATTATTAATATTTTAACATTAAGCTCTACTAGACTTGTAATGGCACTAGGTATTTCGGGTTGCGTTATTTTACAAGGTACCGACCTTTCAGCTGGTCGTATGTTAGGATTAACAGCATGTATCTCGGCATCTATGTTGCAGGCACCTACTTATGCAGCAAAAATGTATAAAACACTTTTATGGTTACCACAGGATGGAGCATCTGCAATTATTGGACAACTTCTTATGACTATGGTTTTAGTTATGATAGTTGGTGCAATTCTCGGTGCATTTAACGGATTGATGGTAGCGTACTTTAAGTTACATCCATTTATTGTAACACTGGGTACTCAATTAATTATCTATGGATTATCATTACTCTATGTATCTCTTGGTTCTAATGCAGGTGCACCAATTGGTGGACTTGATAGTAGATATACCGCATTTGTACTAGGTAATGTATTTGGGGATACTTTATTATTTGGTGTATCTATTCCAAGAGTACTTGTATACTCTATTCTTGTAGCAATTATTATGTGGGTAGTTTGGAATAAAACAGTATTCGGTAGAAATATGTTTGCGGTAGGATGTAATGAAGAAGCGGCCAAAGTTTCTGGTGTGCCAGTGTTTAAAACAATCGTTATGGTATTTGCTTTGGCAGGTTTATTATACGGTTTAACAGGTTTCTTAGAATCAGCCAGAGTTGGATCTAATACAGCAGCTACAGGTGATGGATATGAATTAGATGCTATTGCAGCCTGTGTAATCGGTGGTGTATCATTTACTGGTGGTGTTGGTAAAATTCGTGGTGTTATCATGGGTGTTGTTTTATTACAAATTATCAATGCAGCACTTATTTTCTTAAGTGTACCTGGTTCTATTACATATATCGTTCGTGGTGCTATTATTCTTGTTGCATGTGCAATCGATATGAGAAAATACTTAACTAAGAAATAAGATGTAAAAAAAGAGAATGATAATTTGTTCCTTAAGGCTTTAAGTTGCTAGACTAGGAGAAGGGTATGGTATAGATATGGAAGAAAAAGTAGTAGTGTCTTCAGAAGAAAATGAAGAGGCTGTGGAAATGGAAGAAGTTCATGCAAATTTCCAAGAGGAATTGCCTCCATCTAACCATATTTATGATAAATTGAACATTCCAATTAAAGTATTAGATGGTGTGATTATCGGTGGAATTGTTGTAATTGTTGCTTCTATACTCATTGGGGTATTTCTATATTAATATTAAAGAATGCGTATGACTGAGGTTACAAGTCGCATGCGAGTGGTAACATGACCTAGAGATGAAATTCATTTCTAGGTCTTTGTTTCGTTGTAGGGTAAGAGGTTCTGTGATAAAATAAAATCCATAAAGGACATGTAAGTTGAAAAATAGTATTTTTCAACTGGCAATTCGTTTCTTGACTTGCAAGTTTTTCAAAAAGAAAGGGTTACAAGTGTCAGACTGAGAGAAAGTGATGGGTACGGAATGGAAATGACGACAATAAATTTACCAGATAAAGTAAAACGTATTATAGATATACTGGAAGAAGCGGGCTACCAAGCATATGCGGTAGGAGGATGCGTGAGAGACTCTATTTTAGGGCGTTTGCCGGATGATTGGGATATCACTACCTCTGCTACGCCAGAACAAGTGAAAAAGCACTTTAAAAAGACCATAGACACAGGGATTCAGCATGGCACGGTAACGGTTATGATACAAGGGGAAGGGTTTGAGGTGACAACATATCGGATTGATGGTGAATATGAAGATAGTAGACATCCAAAAGAAGTATTATTTACACCGTGTTTGGAAGAAGACTTGAAAAGAAGAGATTTTACCATTAACGCCATGGCTTATAATGGTAAGGAAATTGTGGACTTGTTTGGAGGAGTAGAGGATTTAGAAAACGGAAGCATTCGTTGTGTGGGTAATCCCATAGAACGATTTGGAGAAGATGCACTTCGCATCATGCGTGGGATTCGTTTTTCTGCACAATTAGGATATGAAATAGAAGAAGAAACAAAAAGGGCAATTTCCCTATTGTCACCTACACTGGAACATATATCGGCAGAACGAATCCAAGTAGAACTAGTAAAATTAGTTACATCACCAAATCCAGATTATCTACGTCATGCCTTTCAAATGGGGATTACTAAAGTGGTCTTAGCTGAATTAGATAGCATGATGGACATGCCACAGAATCATCCTCACCACTGTTACAGTGTAGGAAATCATGCACTAGAAGCCATGAAGCATGTAGAAGCGGACAAAGTATTACGGTTAGCTATGCTATTTCATGATGTAGGAAAAATAGAAACACATACAACCGATAGAGAGGGAATTGATCATTTTTATGGGCACGCCAGAAAAAGTGAGATGATTGTAAAATCCATTCTCAAGAGACTTCGATTTGATAATGATACCACTGCAAAAGTCTCTAAATTAGCATTATATCATGATATGAAAATTCCATTAGAAGAAGTGGCAATGCGTAAGGCAATTCGTAAGGTAGGGGAAGATATTATGCCTTATCTATGGAAGGTAAAAAGAGCTGATATCTTAGCTCAAAGTGAATATAAAAGAGCAGAAAAATTAGAGGAATTGATTGTTTTAGAAAAATTATATGAGGAAATTATCAATAGAAAAGATCCTGTGTCCTTAAAAGAATTAGCTGTGACAGGAAAAGATTTGATGGATATGGGAATTCCACATGGAAAACAAATAGGAGAAATTTTAACATATTTATTGGAATTAGTATTGGAAGAACCGAAACGAAATACAAAAGAATATCTTTTGCAAAAAGTTAAAGAAAAAGTATAAGTACAAGTATAAGTACAAGTATCCCATCATGGGAAGAAGATTTTGAACATACATTTCATAAAGAAGAGCCATTCATTATAAAAAAGCATACTTTCACAAATACATTCATAAGATAAGTTATAAACCTAAATTTTATATAGGGTGATGACGAATATGAGGGCGGTAGATTGAAAAAATAAAATTTTCAATCTACTGGGAGAAAGGGATGGTTTTCAAAATGAATGATAGAGCAGTAAATTTGTTAGCAAATTATGATATAGAGGTAATTCGTGTATGGAAGGGGCGTAGTGCTATTCTATGTGAAACATCACAAGGGATCAAGATTTTAAAAGAATATAGCGGCTTGGAAACAAGACTAGAAGTACAGAATACATTGTTAAATCAGATCAAAGAAAATGGATATCCATTGGTGGAAGATATTGTACGCAATAAAGAGGGAAGCTTGATTTCAAAAGATATGGATCAGGTCTCCTATGTATTAAAAACTTATTTCACAGGTAAGGAATGTAATATAAAGGAAGTCGCAGAATGTAAAATGGGTGTTCGAAGTCTAGCGAAATTACATTGTGCTATGGAACTGCCAGAAATTACACAAAATACGGATATACCAGTATTTACCATTCATAATGAGTTTGAAAAAAGGAATAAAGAATTAAAAAAAGTAAATAAATACATAAAGGAAAAAGGAAAAAAAACTGAGTTTGAAAGGTATTTACAGCAAAATATTAATTATTTTATAGAAAAAGCATTGCAGATTACAGAACAAGTATCTAGAGACGATACTGTAGATAGTATAGAACAGTTGAGAAAAAAGGGATTTATTTGTCATGGAGATTATCAGCATCATAATTTGATAATGGAAAAGAAAGAAGTAGAAATTATTAATTTTGAAAAATTTGCAATAGATAATCAAGTTCGTGACTTGTATCAATTCATGAGAAAAATATTAGAAAAAAATAATTGGAACATTTATATTGGATTAGAAATATTGGAAGCATACCAGTATGAACAAAGTTTAACAATTGAAGATAAAAGAATGTTGTATTATCGTTTTGCATATCCAGAAAAATTTTGGAAGATTGTTAATTTTTACTTTAATTCAGGAAAATCTTTTATTTCCATGAAAAATTTAGAAAAACTCGAAAAGTTGTTAAAACAAGACCAACTGAGAGAAGAATTTTTGAAAAAAATTCAATAGTGTCTGTAAAAATGTATGGAATACCTTGACAAAACGGTGAAAAACGACTATAAATTAATATAGACGTTTTTTCCGAACGTACTATGAACAATAAAAGTATACTCAGGTTAGAGGAGGAGTTCACGATGAACAAAACAGAATTAATCACAGCTATGGCTGATCAAGCAGGATTATCAAAAAAAGATGCAGAGGCAGCATTAAAAGCATTTACAGATGTTGTAACAGCAGAATTAAAAGCAGATGGTAAAGTACAATTAGTAGGATTTGGTACTTTCGAAGTTTCTAATAGAGCAGCTAGAGAAGGAAGAAATCCTCAAAGCGGCGAAGTTATGAATATTCCAGCTTCAAAAGCACCTAAGTTCAAAGCAGGTAAAGCTTTGAAAGATGTACTTAATGCGTAAGTATAAAGTCTAATGAGAAGAGTAGAACAGGTGAGTGCTAGTGATGGCGTTCACCTGTTTTTGTTTTAAGGTTGAGAAAAGGAATAGGTAAGATCATGAGATTGGATAAATATTTAAAAGTATCACGTTTAATCAAAAGAAGAACAGTGGCAAATGAAGCTTGTGATGCTGGACGTGTGTTGATTAATGACAAACCAGCAAAAGCATCTACTGCGGTAAAACAAGGAGATATCATCGCCATACAATTTGGAAATAAAGAAGTGAAAGTAGAAGTATTAGATATTCAAGAGACCGTAAAAAAGGAAGAAGCGAAAGAGTTGTTTAAGTATCTGTAAAAGAGGAACAAAATAGTAGAAATAATAATGAAGCGGCAGGAGAAGAGAGCGAATAGGCATATTTTAAAATATTTTTTCATAAGATGTATAGAAATGTGTGATAAAGGAGAAATCCGATGGAAGAGTTAAATGGATTGAAACAAAAACCTCACAAAATTATATTATCTTCGAGAAAATCTTGTGGTATTTCGGGTGTGACAGATGTCTTATCATTTGATGTGAGTGAAATTCTATTAGAAACAGAACAAGGCATGTTGATGATTCGAGGAAATGATATGCATGTGAATCGCTTAACATTAGATAAAGGTGAAGTGGATATTGATGGAAAGATAGATAGTCTAACATATTCGGAAATTAACAGTTTTGTGGCAAAAGGAGAAACGCTATTTACAAAATTATTTAAATAAAAAAGTAATAGGATGATATTGAGTGGAAAATGGAATTAGTATCTTTATTACAGAAGAAATTAATTTTTTTATTACTTCAATGTGGTTAGGAGTTGGCATTGCTGTTGTATATGATAGCTTACGAGTTTTTAGAAAAGAAATCCCACATCATGTTTTTTTCATAACCGTAGAAGATTTATTGTTTTGGATTATAACAGGCATTTCTATATTTTGTCTTCAATACTATGAAAATAATGGTTCCTTTCGATTCTTTTCTATCATAGCAGTATGGGTAGGTATGTGTGTTTACTACAAGACAATAAGTGCGATATATTCTAAGTGTATTTCTTTTTTCTTAGGTGGAGTAGTGAAGGTAATTAGCGTACTTTTAAAATGTTTCCACAAAATAAGATGTGGCTTTATCAAAAAAGGACAATGTGTTCTTCATCCAATTAGAAAAAATATAAAACTTTTTTTGAAAATTACAAAAAATAGATTGACGGGATGTAAGAAAGTTATTACAGTTACATTAGGGGGATGTATCAAGAAATGAGGATATGTATCTTCCTAGGATGCAGAATGAGTTGGCTATGATTAGTTAAAGAATCAAGAGGAAAGGTTGTGGCACGTATATGAGGAGACGTCATACTCGTAAAAAAAATAATAATAAAGCCAGTATGGGATTGGTTTTACTTGTTTTGTTTATGATATGGGTAGTGGTTGGATACAATAGTATTTTGTTAAATGAGACAAAACAAGCGTATGAAAAGCAAGAAGAGGATTTATTGCTTCAATTAGAAGAGGAAAATGCCAGAACATTAGAGATCGAGGAATATGAGAAGTACACACAGACTATGAAGTTTGTGGAAGAAGTTGCCAAAGACAAACTAGGTTTGGTATATGATGGTGAGATTATTTTCAAAGAAGCACAATGATGCATCGATTTAGGAATACTAAACGGTGCATTTTTTGTCTAAAAATTTTTTC
>JAWXVD010000131.1:0-9549 GCA_044425705.1 Eubacteriales bacterium
TCAGAGATAAAGTACCCCTTTTTTGTTATGTCCACTTTTAAGGATTTATACCTTCTTTATAGTGTCCATTTTTAGGGAACCCTTCTTCTTAACGTGTCCACATCTATGGGTACATTATACACTCTTTCGATTTCTTTGCCGATTTCTTTGCCCTATGGTGTCAAGTAATTGTCACAAAGTTTTTCAATTGATTTTATTGAGATTTTCTCATTTTATGTAACACCAGCTGTTACATTGTTGTCTTAATCATCTATAGGTGCTGTTACGCTACTGCTACACTTATATTTTAGGCAATTTCATCATTAATCTCATTACTAAAACTATATAACGTTCTTATCGATTACTCCAACACTATTTAGCTCAATAAATCTAGACAAATAATATTCATCATCCATTTTTACTTTTATCAAATTATAGAAATGTTCATTATGAGTAGAAATAACAATCTGTCTTCCCATTGTTGTTGTTATTGTTCTTAACAAATCGATAAATGCTAATAAATTAATGCCATCAAGATGCTGTATAGGATCATCCATGAAAATAGTATTTAAAGTTGTATTTTTCTCTGTCAACACCTTCCCCAAAAAGATACATAGAGACAATATATTAACTTGTGCAGAACTTAAATATAGTACTGGAGACATTTTATCTTCTTCTGATTCGTCATAAGTGTATATATGAGTTTGCATTCCTTTATCTGAACGTTCTGTAATAAATTTTATATGGTTCATAGTTGGATGAGGATCAATTTTATGATAAATATGGTTTATCGTATCTGAGTTAAAATATGAATTTGTCTCCTTAACAATATATTCTTCAACAATTTTTTTACTTATTTCCAGTTTTTCTTTTTTTGCTTTAATCATATCACATTTAGTAACTTTTCTATCATATTCTTTTTTCCTACTGATCCAATTCTTTTGTTCCTTCAACCCGTTGCTATTAGAAATTATCGATTGTAAAAGCAATATATTCCTATTTAAGTTCATATTACTGTTTTCTATATCTTGCTTCTGCTTTTCCAACATCTTAAGCTCTCGAGATTCTTGGATGGCTTCATCTCCAAAAATATTTTTTAGTCTCAACCGATATTCATCTGTTATAACTGATATTTCCTGACTTTTCTGTAGTATAACAGCATACTGTGATTCCACCGCTTCACTTGTGTCATTAACCTCATTCTGCGAATTAATAATTTGAGATTCACATAAAATAATATCCTGTTGTAATTTATTCTCTATGACCACTATTCCATTTAAAATCTTTTGAAAGTCATCATTATTGATATGAATACTTTGGTTCTTTAGGAATAATAGTATAGTATTATACATTTCATTATTTTTTAATTGCGTTATTCTCCCATCAAGCTCTATGGAATTAATTTCATCTTGCCTTAAATTAATTTCTAAATTTTTCACCTCTTCTTGATTCGTTGCAACCTTTGATTTATAACTCTCTATATTTTGAGATATACTTATTATTTTCTCATCTATCTTTGATTTTAACAAATTAATTGTTTCCGTATTTTGAATATCAAAATTTATAGACTCATAGCTTTTCTGTATAAGATCATTTTCTCTGCGCAAATTAACAATCAAATTATTCCAATCATTTATTTGAATTTGATATTTATGAATATTATCATTTTGTTTCTTAAACTCACTCTTTTTAACATCCAAAATTCCAAGCAATTCTTTCTGCAGTTCATCCTTTACACTAGCTAAATCACCAATAGTCAACGCATATACTTTTTTATTTTCTTCTATCTCACTCTGGATATTCTCCAACTGTATATTCCCCTGATAAACTGCATTCACTTGAGATATGAGACTTGTATAGTCATCATATTTTGCGTGGCACAAAGGGCATTCTGATACATTAGTGCTTTCAATCAATTCTTTTCCTTGAATTAATAACTGATTTATTTTTTCTTGTAAAGCAACAGTATTATTATAGTTTTCTTCAAGATAATGTACTATTTTTTCTTGTTCTAACTTAACTTTTTTTAAAGATTCTACTTTGAAAATTAATTCCAAAATAGTAGTTGAAACAAAATCTTTGATTTGCTCTTCTGAACATTTATTTTCAATATAGGATTCAATATTGCTAATTTCATCACTTACTAAGCTGCGTTTATTAATACTTTGGCTCAATAGCTCCGATTCCTTTATTATGAGATTAGAATACTTCTCCAAGTTGCTTTTATTTTCATTGTACTTATCAAATTCAATCTCTACATTCTTTTTCTTTTTAATTTCAGTCTCTTTTTGTATATCAGCTTCAGCTATATGCTCATTACTTTTACTAATAGTTTCTCTAATTTGCACCAATTTTTTCTTTAAAACCACTTTATTTTTTTCAATTGTCTCTTTACGAATACTTTTCTCAGCAATTTCTTTTTCCGCGTTCACGAAAATTTCCCAATTATTTATTATAACTAAATACTCATCTCTTTTAGACTGTAGTATTTTCTTTTGCTTATATAATCCTTCAACAATATTCAATAGCTCCTTTTTTCTTTCAAGCATCTTCTTATCGTTTCGGTATTCTCTAAGCTTATTATTATTTAAAATATAATCTGGATAGTCATTAATTAACAAATCAATTGTGTTTACCGATAATTCATTATTATTTTTAGCAAATTGAATCTTTTTTAAAATCAAATCGGTCTTTTCTAATATACTATCAATATCTTCAACAATGTTTTGAACATCAATTTTATATTCCGTATTAGTATCATTAAAGCTACTAATTAAATTATACAAATTTTGCTCTTTATTTGATTCGTATTTATATTGTTTCAAATCATTTTCTTCAGCTCGGATTTCTTTTGATAATATCTTTTGACTCTTTTCAATTTCAGTATATATGCTTTGGATTTTTTCAAGGGTTCCTGAATATCCATTTGTATCCCAAAAAACTTGTAGTGCTTTGGATTTGTCCTCAGCAGTATAACTATGCAGAAAACTGGTAATCTTATCATGCGCTAACATATTAGTTGTACAAAATGTTGCCTTCTCATTGATAATACCACTAAACTCATCTGGCACTGGTGCTAGATTTCCTGCTTTGTAATCACTTTTCATATTACCTGTACGTTTTTTTGTTTTTTTCTCAAAGATACAGTTGTTTTCATTAATAATTTGTACTGATCCTTGGTGTTTATTAGAATTTCTATTTTTTAGAATATCTCCTTTTTCACTATCAACTTCTTGTTTAATAGCCTTAGTACTTTTAAATCTCCCTATTTCGTCTGTGACAACCCACTCGATTGCATCAAAAAAAGATGTTTTTCCATATCCATTGGGTGCATATATAACTACTAAATCAGCTATGTCACCAGTTTTTTTATGTACAAACTCAAATTTCTGTTCTTCCTCGTATGCTCTAAAGGCTTCGATGTTTACTTCCCTAATCTTTTTGTTCATTTGAATCCCCTCCCAAATATATGGCCACTTGAACATTCAAGTCCTTTTCCTTAATATTTATTGCTTTAAATAATTCTAAGTCCACTTCTTTGATTTTATCCATGAGGGAAATACCACCATCTGGATTGCTATCTACCACATTAATATTTAAATTAAACAAACGATTTTTCAAATAATCTCCATCACCGATATCATTTTCTTTCATTGAATCCCATACCTGCTTCCGCGATGAATACTTGTCTTGCTCAACCTTCCCTTTAGTTTCCAATGATATTTTATCTTTACATTCAAAGACTAGATATATGTTCCATCTTTCAATATCTTTTTCAACTTTGCTCTGAAAATCTACTGCAATTGATGCTGTTATTGATTCATAATAATTTAGTAAATCAATTTCATCTTCAACAACAACCTGAAAAACATATATATTGTAATCTAATTCTTTACCAACCCAACAACTCACCTTACTTAACCATTCATTATTATCCTCACTAACCAATGCTTCTTCACCTTCGATAAACACCTCAAAATTCATTTAACATTTCTCCTATTCGTCTACCTAATTTTTTTTCCAAATCATTTTCGTCATCTACATCTTCATTGAAATCTTCAAGAATAACATTTAACTCTTCTACCATTTTTCCTATATGAATCAAAGATAATTTTCTAATACTAGTTTCAACATTATCAATTCTTAGTTCTTCTTTTTTGGAAATAACATTACTAATATCTTTAACGACCTTGTTAATTTGAGAAGATTGTAGCATCTTAGTTTGTGGTTCTTTTTTTGTTTTAATAATTAAAAAAGCATCCTTACTAACTTGACCCGAGTCATTTTCCAAGTAATCTTTTAAAAAGTCTGATAACCTTGTTTTATTCGTAACATATATTAGCTTAACTTTTCTTTTACCATTTACACTATCAACCGTATAGTATTTTTCGTCCTGAAGATTATCTTGACTTTCTAGTGATCTGAAAATCAAATATAGGAGCCATCCTTCCCATATCGCAGCATTATTTAAGTTATTTTCTGAATATGGCCATATTAATTTTTTACCACAATGCATTTTAATATCACTGGGCTTAACACTATTTCTTATATTAGGCATCTGCAAAGCACAAATCCTATCCATTGGTTCTTCAAATATTTCAATAACTTGTTCTTTGAAAACATCGAAACTACAATAGTCGATATCACATAAAGTGTCCCAACCTTTATCTCTTAAGGTCATTTGTATACATTCACTAGTAATACCACGTAATGCTCCAAATGCCCCCTCTGGAGAACCTAGCTCTATGATAATTCCACATAAATATGTTTCACCTTCTGTAACTTTAAAAATACCACTACCAGAGTAGCACGACACGACATCTATAGCAGACTGACTTAATGTTTCCAAGGGTTGCATGCTATTTAATGTCATAATGTTATTTTCTGGAATTTCTATTACTTCTGCACTTAACGGAAAACGCTCCGTTCTACTCAGCCCATTTTGCATCGCCTTTGGAAACCCCACAATTTCTACCCTTTCCTTATATGATACACTGGACATACGAACCATTGGTAATTCATTTAATAATTCCAATTTCACAATTGCTATATCATAATTTGGATTTATCGAAATTTCTATTGGAACAACATCGAGCAAATTCATTTTTCCTTTAATTTGTCGTGAGATTTGTATTTTTTGCATTTGTACAGACTCTTTCTTATCCAAACAGTGCCAAGCAGTAATTAAATAAGAATAATTTTTTTTATCTGTTTGCAATATTATTCCTGAACCTTTGATATTTCCTTCGTAAAGCGTCTTAACTACGACTTGATCCCATAACAACTCTCTCATCCTTAAAGTTCCTCCAAATTCATTCCATTTCTATCTAATGTAATGAATTGCATCTTATATTTTTCAAATTCTTCTTTTGTAAAAATCTGATTATAATCAATTTCGTAGTTACAATAAAATTTGACTGGTTGTTTCGAATTACAGATAATTCTACTTAAACACTCTTTTGATGGACGTCCACTCGCCGTCATATTTGTACTTATAATATAATTTCTACATTTCAGTATTTTTATCAAGCTACTGCTAGTATTATGTTTACTAGCATGATGCGATATTTTACAAATATCAACAATAAGTTGATGTTCTTCCGAATACCCTAGCTGCATTAGCGATGTTTCAACCTCTATTGCTGAAGCATCTCCTAATAGTAATACCTTCATACCTTCATACTCGAAAAGAAATGCTATGCTACTTTTATTAGATAGTGATATGTTTTCAGTAAATTTCATCTCATTCAACGCTTCTATCGAAAAATTATAATCTGTTCTAGCGGAAATCTGAACTTCTTGTTCTTCTTCCAATAACCACTGGTCATTAAAATCTATTAAAGTTTCTAGGCTGGGTGAGAGTACCGTAATATGTGCACCCTCTACTTCAAATTCATCCATCGCTTTTATTGCTTTCTCGTATTGAAATTCAAATTCTTTCAATACCTTCGCTAAATCAGTTCCTTGTCTCCAGCTTATCTGATTTGTATTCTCATGTAGCGAAAGAACCTTTGTCTCTTTTTCCCTCATTACTCCTAGCTCTGTATATAAAGGCTCTCCATAATTAAACCACATTTTTTCAATTATGGAATTCTCAAAATCTCGTTCCGAAAAAAGCTTAAGTATTCCATTAATATGATCTGAATCTATATGTGTAAGTATTAATAACTGAATACTCTTACTTTTATTTTTAAGACTCCTTGTAAATTCTTTGATACTACTATAGCATTCCCTTCCTATTCCACCATCAATCATAATAAACTTATCCTGCTCTGCACCGAATGTAAGTATTATGCAATCTCCATGAAGTGCTCTCAATACTTTTATACCTATTGACATGACTCCCCCTGACTTCTCATTACATTTTTATCTTTAACACATTTAGTATTTCATCTATTAATTATACACCTTGTGTTAATGCAATTCAACAAATTGAGACGTTATTTCAATGCTAAGAAAAGTCGATAAACTTCCCAATAGGCAATTTATCGACTTTCGCGTCTCCTTAGTTTGTATCTCTATTATTCTTCTTTAAATTTCCATACAGCTTTAACAGTATTATCATCATATTGCTACAATATATTCATAACAGTTTTCTCGTTAAATTTCCAATCAATCACCATTGTCCTATCATCATAGATATGTATAATATCTACAAAGGTATCTACCATTTCTTGATTGAGTTTCTCCATGCCTGCATACTGCATGATTTTCTCTATGTCAATTGTATCTTCATGCTCAATCATAGACATTTCTTGTAACTTAACTTTAACACTTTCCACCTGCTCCTGCAACTGCTGCACTTCATTTTCTTCACTACCTTTTTGCTGTAGGAATAACTCTTTGCTAATCTCACCTAATCTATATTTTTCATATCTTCGGCTTTGTAATAATTTAATCTCCTTTTCACGCTTTATACATTGTTCTAGTTCCATACGCAATGTTTGAAGGTGTTGGTTATGCTTGTCTATAACATCTTGTTTTACTTCTTCTACTGCAACCAGATTCCGAACTTGTCCTTTAATACTTTCCAGTAGAATTTTCTCCACAATATCTAAACGAACACTTCCTTTAATACAATTGTTATTGATCCATTCCGATTTTTTACTACACAATGCTACGTTTGCATATTTCTGTTTTTGAAAAGACAAGCGATATCCACAGTTTCCGCATACTAATTTTCCTCGTAATACGGATGGATTTGGAGTTCCTTTGATTGCTCTATGTTTAGGTATCATCCTTTGAACTTCCTCAAACACGGCTAAACCAATAATAGGCACATGATGATTCTCAATAATTTTCCATTCATCAGGTGGTCGCATACAAACTTTGGTTGAACTGACTTCTTTCATATATGATTTTCTACATACCATATCTCCGATATAATTTCTGTCCGTTAATATAGAACGAATAAGACTCTTTCCCCATACTGTCTTTTTCCCAGCACTTTCTTCTTTCTGTATGCCTTTTCTCATTTGTTTGAACACCCTTGGTGTCGGCACATTTTCTGTATTCAATATCTTACACATTTCTACAGATTTCAAACCATCTAATTTCATTTGAAAGATACGGCGAATTACTTCTGCCTCTTGTGGCACAATCTGTAGTTCATACCTATCTTTGGGATTTTTACTATAACCAAATGGTGTTGACGCTGAAACAAATTTTCCTTCATCCCATTTTTGTTGGTATGCTGTTTTTATTTTTGCTGATACTTCTTTACAATAAAAATCTGCAATTAGTCCTTTAAACTCCACATCTAAATCAGTAGTTCTTCCTATATAATCATTACTATCATACGAATCTGACACTGAGATAAATCGTATCCCTAAGAACGGAAATATTTGTTCTAGATAGGATCCCAATTCAATATAGTCCCTTGAGAACCTTGAAAAATCTTTTACCACAATACACGCTATTTCTTGATTCTTCATTTTATTTAGAAGTTTTCCTATTTCTGGTCTATTCATATTTGCACCGCTATAACCATCATCATAAAATTCCCAGAACTCATATTCTGATAGTTCCTTGTGCTCTGCAATATATTTCTTAATAATCTGCCTTTGAGTTATAATACTACTACTGTCATTTGTATTATCTGCATCTTCCACTGATAGACGATAATATCCAGCTACTACTTTTCTAGTTTCCATTAAAATCGCCCCCTTTGAATTTAAAATGTATGATAATTCTACCATCACCATATACTTCTATTTTATCAACTAATGATTCCACTAATTCTTTACACAACTTCTTCGTCTTAACTTTAAAAAGACTTCTAAGGAATTTAGTTTCTTCTTTTGCACGGATATTCATTTTTTGTAGCTTTTTTTCCAATTCTAAAATATACCGTTCTATAAATTTATCATCTTCTTTCGCTTTCTTACGATATAACTCGTAATCATGCTTTGTTAATAAGCCATTTTTATAATCCATATATGTCTCTGATAATTTATTTGTTCCAATCCCTTTTTCTCTTTCTAGCTTTCTTTTTTCCTTATAATATGAATTCTTTTTCTCCCTAATCACATGCTCATGAATGGCTATCATATCCTTTTGTTTCATTTTGGTTGTCCGAAATTCGTTCTGCACTGCTTCTATAAATAGAAGTTCCATATCACTTTCTTTTACAGACTTATTACTACATTTTCTATGGTCTACATACGCAGTCCCCTTACATCGATATGTATATACCACACTCCCATCTACCAATGAATGATATCGTTCTGATAATTTCTTTCCACAATCTCCACAATACACAACTCCCTTAAAGGCTCTTGGTACATTGTCATGTTTGATTTGACTACTTCTTGAATTGTTACTATTTCTCTCTATCAAATGCTTTACATTTATAAAGTCTTCTTCACTAATAATAGGCTCATGTGTACTTTTAACAACTATTAACTCATCTTCTGCCACATATTCTATATTCTTGTTTCTTCCACAAGGTTTTCTTTTTGTCTTTCCTTGATACAGATCACCTGTGTATACTCTATTTAATAGAATTTTTCGCACGGATACATCTGACCACTGATGCAGCTCCTGCCCCTCTTTCCAATATATGGACTGATACATTCTATAATCTGTAAATCGATGAATTTTCTTCTCATACAATATTTTCCCTATATCAGTAAAAGAGATTCCACTTAAATATTGTTGATAAATAAAACGTACAATTTCTGCGGTTTCATCATCTATCATCAATTTTCGCTTTCCATCAATAGATTCTATTCGATATCCTAGTGGTGCAACTGCCCCTATGTAACTTCCATTCTCCATTGCGTTCCGATGTGCAAGTGTAATACGTTGTGAAATATCCTTCGCATACATATCATTCACCAAGTTCTTGATATTCATCGCTAGCTTTTCATTCCCTGCATTTTCCGACATAGAATCAAAGTTATCTGCTACTGAAATAAAACGCACTCCCATAAATGGTAGAATCTTTTCAATATAATTCCCAGTCTCAATATAATCTCTTCCAAACCGTGAAAAATCTTTTACCATAATGCACTCTATATTCTTCATACGTACATCTTGCATCAGACGTTCAAAGCCTTCTCGCTTAAA
>JAWXVD010000132.1:0-9540 GCA_044425705.1 Eubacteriales bacterium
GTCACTACTTTTTTCTATTATCTAAGTTCAGTATACTATATTGTGAATATATGCACAATATGTAAGATACCCTTAACATCATATACTTGAACTATAAAAAACAAGTTAGGTTGGTGATTATTATTATTGATTATACTCCTTTATGGGCTACCATGGAAAGAAAGCACATTTCACAATATCAGCTTCTACAGTCTGGAATTGATAACAGGACTTTAGATTCTTTAAAAAAGAATAAGAATATTACATTACTGACATTAGAAAAACTTTGTCTTATTTTGGATTGCACACCAAATGATATCGTATCTTTCATGAATTAAAATTTCCTTTAACATATGTTCCTACAAAAAAGAACCTTTCACAAACGGTACAAAGTATCTGTGAAAAGTTCTTCTTTTAATTTTTCTTATCGCCTTTGGTTCTTTATATGATCTACAACTTCTTCATCCCATATTGCACCATAACTATATGGATGGCTTGAATATTCTCCAAACTGTTTTCCTTTTTCTGTCAAATCCCATTTCGAACTACCAGTCCTAGTTACATATTGACTCTTTTTTAAATAACCTAATAATTCTAGCTCAAAATTAAATTCTTTCGCTGTTAACCCCAATAATTGACATAAAATTTTTGCTGATTTTCTTGCCATGGTGTTTTCCCTCCATTACTTATAATACAAAATATATTCATTTATTCTGTCTAACCATTTATTTTGTATGACATTAACTACGACATTAACTACGACATTAACTACGACATTAACTACGACATTATCATATTATAAAATAATCCACTTACCTGTTCTGCTTGTTCCTTGTCTCTCAATCATTCCTTCATCTTTCATATTTTTCAATAATCTCTGCACTTGACGTTCAGATAAATTTAGTCTTTCCGCTAACTTTTTAGCCGATAACCTGCCATTTTCTTTAATCACTGCGAGTAATCTATCTTGCGGTAATCCATCATTAGCATTCTGTACTTCATTTATATTTATGGCAAGCTCACATAGAACTTGCTTAATAATTTCAAGCATAAACTTTACAAATACTGTTGACTCACCCTGATTATTCGCTAAATTAATAGCCTCATAATACTCTTCCTGACGTTCATGAATCAACGATTCAATTGGCAACCATAAATAGAATTCTTTCCATTTGGCTAGTATTAGTGTATGCCACATTCTTCCTGTTCTTCCATTCCCATCTGCAAATGGATGAATAAATTCAAACTCATAATGAAAAATACAAGATTTAATTAATGGATGAAGTTCTGATTCTTTCAACCATTGAAATAACTCAGTAATTAGGTCTGGTACATATTGTGGTGGCGTTCCAGCATGTATTAATGTTTCCCCTGCGTAAACACCTACCCCTTTACTGCGAAATACACCTGCTTCCTTCACCAAATCCAACATCATTATTTGATGTGCCGTTAATAAATCTGATATAACATATGGATTTAACCCTGACAACATCTCATAGGCTTCATAAGCATTCTGTACTTCTCTAATATCTTTTGGTGGACCTAACACTCTCTTACCATCTATAACATCACTAACTTGGTCAATCGTTAATGAATTTCTCTCAATAGCTAACGAGGAGTGTATTGAATGAATTCTATTTTCCCTTCTGAGAGTTGGATTTTTAGAAAGCTCTTCTGTAACTCCAATTCTTCCTGTCAACTCCGCAATTTCTATCACCAAATTTGTGATTTCATCTGTCATGGTAAAAGGTGGTTTATATCCTTCTGACATCTATTTCCTCCATATACATAAATTGCACGGTGTCCTACCATACTTTTTGTTAATACAAGATTATCAAATTAACCTTGTATTAACATTATACTACCTTATGTCATATTTTCAAACTCAATTCTGAAATTTACATACTTACCGCCTATATCATCAAGGAACACAAAACAATTATATACTTTACCAGTTTTAGCAGAATGGCAGCCTTTTAAATAAACTTTGCCTTTACTTAATAATTCTGCTACTAGTTCTTTTGTCACCTTCTTTTTCTTAGCAGCAAAAAACTTATTTTCTTTCCAAATAACAAATTGGCACTCTCTATGGGAACAACAAAATCCTTTTTTATTTTCTATAACTTCTGCTCCACATCTTGGGCAAATTCCTACCGAATCTCCTCTCTGTTGTCTAGGAAATAGTGCATCTGCTCCCTTAATACATTCATATGTTTTAACAAGAGAAGTGGTCATATTTCTAATTTCTTCTAAAAAGCTGTTGGCTGATAGTTTCCCTTGTTCAATTTGCTTTAATTTTTCTTCCCATTCTGCTGTCAGAAGTGGTGATTGAATTTCTTCCGGTAATACAGTCGCAAGTGCAATGCCTTTGTGTGTTGGAATAAAATATTTTACCTTCTTATCTCCCTTACGTTCCACCAATCCTGTATGAATCAGTTTTTCCATAATACTGGCACGAGTTGGCGGTGTGCCAATGCCCTTTTTCTCTCCATCTTCTACTGCATTGTTTGCATTCTCCATAGCAGATAGCAAGGTGTCATCTGTAAAATTCTTCGGTGGTGAAGTTTTCCCCTTAGTTGTAAACGTATAGTCACCACATGTTCCAGTCACCACTGTTTCAGCATACCTATGATTTTCATTGGTAGCTGTTAAAAGTCGCATAGAAACTAATCGTAAAATTTCACGTTCCCCAAATGAAAGTGCTTCTAAATCAAACTCTTTTACCTTAATTGTTGGAATAATCCCATGGTGATCTGACACTTTATGATTATCTGTCACTTGCTCCACATTAATAATCAAATTAGAATGTTCAAACGTAAAAATTCCTGCACTGGCATCTACCACGGCAGGAACGGAATTTTTCATATCAGTTGTTAAATATCGGCTATCAGTACGAGGATAAGTAACCAGTTTTTTCTCATATAGACTTTGGGTGTATTGTAAGGTCTGCTCTGCTGTAAAACCAAGTAACTTATTGGCTTCTCGCTGCAAGGTTGTTAAATCATAGAGTTTTGGGGTCTTTTCCATTTTTTCTTTTCGTTCTACAGCTGTAATCACAACGTCTTTCCCTTCACAAGATTTTGCTATACTCTCAGCCTGTTCCCTATCTTTTATTTTCTCTCCTGTTAGCATGAACGTATCAAAATCAAGCATAACCGTATAAAATGGCTCTGACTGAAAGGCTGTCACTTGTGCATTTCTTTCTACAATCATAGCAAGTGTTGGAGACATCACTCTACCGATGTGTAAGGTTTGCCCATATAATACTGAAAATAATCTTGTAGCATTAATCCCTACAAGCCAATCTGCTTTTGTTCTACACAATGCTGCTTGATACAGGTTTTCAAATTGTTCTCCATCATGCAAATTGGAAAAAACATTGCTAATTGCCTCCTCTTCCAAAGATGAAATCCAAAGTCTTTTTACAGGCTTCATACATCCAATTTTATCATATACCAGTCGAAATATTAATTCTCCTTCTCTTCCTGCATCTGTTGCACAAATAATGGTGTCTACTTCTACTTTATTCATAAGCGAAGTTATAATTTTCATTTGCTTTTCTTTTCCACTAGCAGTATGAAATTTCCAATTACTTGGAAGAATGGGTAAATCATCATAACTCCATTTTCTATATTTCTCTTCATAATACTCTGCTCTTGCTAATTCTACCAGGTGTCCTACACACCATGAAATATAATAACCATTTCCCTCATAATACCCATCTTGTTTTTGATTTGCTCCTAACACTTTTGCAATAGCAAGACCTACTGATGGTTTTTCTGCTAATACTAATTTAGACATGTCTACCTCCTGTCTGACAAATCGGCTTAATTCCTGCTTCTGTCATAATTCTATGAATTAACATTCTACCCTGTTGTGTCCAAAGTGTTTGTATATAATAGTGATCATTCCCCTCATGATATCCTGAAAAGGAATTGGTATACCCACAATTCATATATTTACGATATAACACCCATTGTCCGTTTACCTTATGCTGAATATTTGCTTCATGTAATAAGTTATTTAACCTGATTGCTGAAATACCATAATCAGCTGCAATTTGCGTTGGTGTCATATCTAACTTACTTCCCATAATAATTTGTGCATAATCTACCATTTCTTGATTTTCTTCCACAATCTCTTCCAAGACTTTAATATCTAGTGTTTTATAATTATTTTCAAGTTGTAATTGATCTACGTGGTAAAGTAATTGTTGCTTATCTTCCATTAATGAATTACACTTTGATTTCTCACGCAATGCTACCTTTCTTTCTTCTTTTAACTGTTCTTTCATTTCTTGGAATTTATCTTCATCAAATAGCACTTCATCTTTGGCATACATACCATATTTTCTTAAAGATGGTAATACCTCTTCAAATACCCATCGTTCAAATTCTTGTGCTGACGGAAGTTTGCTTTTCATGACAAGTCTATATAAATCGGGTTCATAAATAAAATTAATCTCCTGTATTTTTCCACTAATAGGGGTGTCGTGTTTCACGATAGCCCCTACAATGTCTTTTAATTGCATCTCGTCCATTGCTATAGCCCAGTGCAGTTGCCACATCACTTCCACAGAACATTGGATTTCCATTACCATCTACAATGATTCTAATCTCCCCAAACTCACTATGTTCCAAAATATTAAATTCCGTTCTGTTATCTTTTCTCACATCCATACTAGTCATTTAATTCCTCTTTTATTTCCTCTTCTTGTTCAAACTCATACTCTTCTTCATTGTCATACTCCATATCATCTGCATTTTGATATCCTGCCTGTGACCGATTTGGCTGTACAAATTTTATGTAATAATACAAACCTCCACCTAATCCACCAATACAAACTAGAACCGCAAAGGTAAGCAATCCGTTACTTGTAGTTTTAACTTCCTCTACAGGTGGCTCAACAGTTGGCTCTGGTTGTGTTGGTATTACTGGTTCTACTGGGATAACTGGTTCTACTTTTGGTTCTTCCTCAATTAAAGCTAATAAATCTGCTTCATCTACTAAATTTAAGAAATACACATTCTCTCTATCACCTGCTCGATCAATAACCAGATAGAAATAATTCCCGTTTTTACTTTGCATGGTAATAAACTGCTTATTACTGGTGCTTGCACTTTCTATATCATCCACTAATGTTAAATTTCCCTCAGGAGTAAGGGGTACCATATTTTCTTGTAACACTTCCTCTGTTTTGCTTGGTTGCTCCTGGTCCATTCCACTATCACCTTGTGCAAATACTGTCATAGAACTGATACTCATACAAAGTATTAACCCAAACAATCCTATCCATCTTTTCTTTTTCATATCTACATTTCCTCCATATCTTTATTTTCATCCATTCCAATGACAATCCCTACATGATCTGCACTACCATCATCTTCCCAATCAAAGAAAATAACATCTCCCGATGCAATAGAAGTATCCTCTCTGTCTACCCATCTTCCTGTTTCTAAAAAATAAGTCACACCTTCAGATTGACAAGCTGAAAATCTGGGTTCACTGTAACCTGCCTGCTGTAAGACCCAAGATACATAACAAGCACACCATTCTACACGAGTATCAAATCCATACCAACTCCAATAAGGTTGTCCACCAACATTACCCACTTGCTCTAAAGCTATCTGCACAATTGCTTCATTTCCTGTTCTTACTCCCTCTACAAATGCAATATCAGATAACATAACGGAAGGATTTACATTCATAGAGCCACCACCAAAGAGTAAAGGTTTATTTCCACTGGTTGCTAAATAAATCTCATATCGTTCTAATTCTTCACTGGTCAGTAAACCTCGTACAATCTCATCTATGGTTTTACTTTGCAATTTCACTTGTAACACATAATAGTTGTAGGGAACTTCTACCACTTCTGTTATTGTCAATTGATATTGTTTCGCAAAGATATATTCCAATTCACTTTCCATTTCTTTGGCTGTAAAATACTGATACTTTGCCGTAAGATATGATACCAGTTGATGGGGATCATGGGCAATGGCATCTAAATCATACCGATACTCATCAAAATTAGGATATTTTGTTTCTATCTGATTGATTTCATTCTGCAATTCCTGTTCCATAGATTTATAGGCATCATTAGTAGCAATTAATTCCTCATTTTCAGAAGTATAGGATGTAGATACTACACCTGTAATTACTCCCTGTAATAAGACTGTACAAGAGGTGGCTATGGTGCTAACCAGTCCTATTATCAATAAAATGGCTATCACCCCTACCATTACCTTAGGATTTCTTAACATCGTAACCACTGCATTTTTCATCAAATTTGTACCTTTATATAAAACATCTTTCACAGTGTTCACTGCTTGATTTGTAGTGGTTGCTCCTTTTTGGTATCTTTGTGCAACATACTGCTTCTTAATTCTTTGTTTTTGTTTCCATTTAGAAATAGGATTGCTTCTAGCCTGTGGATTGTCCTGAATACTCTTTTTATACAGATACTCTACATCTGCTTTGATGGATTTCTTTTCTGCATTTTCCAGTTTCTTATAAGGTTTTAACTTGTGACTATGATAGGTATTTTGCACCTGCCTTGCTGAAACTTCGCCCACTTGTTCTATCTTATGAGCCATTTCCACTCCTGCATTATCCTTTTCATTTTCTCGAATCTTTTTATGAAACGTATCTTGCATCATTTTTTTGGATGCTTGTTTTGTGGTATGAGATAAATGAGAAGATGGTCTTTTCTGCTCCACCTTTTCAAACTGTAGAGAAACAGATTTTTTCTTCCCTGCAGCTTCATCTACTTGGTATTTCATGACAAGTTTCTTCTTTTGGGGAATTTTTCCCTGTGCCTTTTCCACTTTATTTGCCATTTTTTCAGATTTAAGTCCAGTGATTTCACTTGCTTGCAAGAGTGAAATCACAGACGCTGAGGGTGAACATTTATTTTCACCCTTTACTACAGCTTTCTTTAAAAAAGGGTCAGCACGTTCTTCGTTGGTAAATTGTAACCTTGATTGCTTTTTCATATTGCTCCCTATATCCTTTGCACACTATCTGCTAACTCACTTTACTTTCCACCAATTTTGTAGTCATGATTTGATATAATTCCGTATCTTGTGGCAATTTCCCTACAAATGGTAAAATGACATTTCCATAAAATAACGTGTAGATTTTTTCACTGCTCTATTTTTTGTCACTCTATTCCAAACTTGGTCTTGCACAATTAACATCCCCAGTTTTTTTAACTGTTTTCCCAGTTCTTTGATATCAAAACAAACGATGCGGTTCTCAATATCAACGTTTGTGCGGTGATTGAATACTTTTAGGCTACCTTTTACATAAATTTCTAAAGCAGACTGTACGTGCTTGGCTTCTTTTTCCTCTTGCTTTCCTAACGCATTGTATAAATCCTCTAGGATTGGCATTTTCATTGGCTGTGGGTCAACTAAATATTCTTGATAAATACTGGTTACACAACGGTCAATAATGGATTTTTCCACGGGTGTTAATCCCTCTTTTCCTCCTACTACCAATTCACAAAGTGATAGAATGAAATCACTTTTTAGAACCAACGGATTATCATCATCACTATAATTTAGATTAATGTCCATAGGATTGATATATTGATTGCTAATGGGTGAAATTTTAATCACTTGTCCATTCAATCGTTCCACCAGTGGGAAATACTCTCCCTCTGGATCTGCAATAATAATGTCATCTGTGGTAGTAAGGAACACACCGAAAATTTCTAGTTTTGCCGAGAATGATTTACCACTACCAGGAGTGCCAAGTATCAAACCATTAGGGTTTTTCAATCGTTTTCTGTCTACCATAATCAGATTATTAGATAACGCATTTAACCCATAGTACATTGCACCATCTCCAGTTTGAAATAATTCTTGGGTGGTAAATGGCACAAAGATAGCGGTACTTGAAGTGGTTAAACTTCGTTGAATAGAAATCAAATTATTCCCTAACGGAAGTGCTGACATAAAACCTTGCTCCTGTTGATAATCTAATTTAAACAGTTGGCAATTATGGGTATTGGCAATTCCACTTGCTTGTAACAAGGCATTATCTAGTTGCTTTTTATCATCTCCCACTTGAATCATGGTTAAAGTAATGAGAAACATTCTTTCATTTCTACTCTGTAAATCGGTTAGAATTTTATTTGCTTCTACACCATAGGTAGCTAAATCCGTTGGTAAAATGTCCATGTCATAACCTACTCTAACTGCTTTTTTCTGTTCCTCAATGGTCATTCTTTGTAAATCCGTCAATTTTCGTTTTACCATCTTAATGGCACTCATCTGATCTACAGATTGAATGTGCATGGTCACTACTAAATTGTTATCCATTTCTAAAAAATCTGATAGAACCCTATCCTTTAGCTCTGGAGCCCAAATTTGTAGGAAAGATGCTGTTGCAATTTTATCTCCAATACGAAAGGTATTTCTTTCCTTAAATTCAAAAGAAGATGGAGCAATAAAATCCTTGGTATTCATACCCGATTTTGCTAACCATTTCCAATCAAACAAAAAAGGCTCATTCCCTCCCATTCGTAAAATATTGTGGAAGAGTTTCAGCCTTTCTTTTCCGTTTAAGGAATAAGTTCTAACACCTAACTTTTTGTACCCATTGCATAAATCATGTTCAATCTTTTCTAACCTTGGCTTTGCTATTTTGATACTACTAGCTTCAATACCAAAGGTAAGATACTTGGTCTTTTTCAGTCCATTATTGCCCCTACTTAGTTGATTTTGGAGCATTTCTGTATATTCTGTTCTAATGCTATCAAAGGCATCATTTTGTGAGGCAAGGAAAATGCTGTTTTCATAGTCAGTTTCATTTACTGTGCTATTTACAAAGGATAGTTGAAACTTAATAGAACTATCAAAATAGTTTAGAAAATCACACCACCCATCAAAAATCGCTACTTTATCCTCATTTAATGCAATTTGGTAATTAATATCTGAAAAAGCGATGGTTTTGGTATATAAATGATCTGTCACTCGACAAATACCATCTTGAAACATTCTCTGATAGGGAATGGAATCCTGTGCTGACTTCACGCCCTTTGGTTTATTTCTTGCCCTTTTTACTGCTTGTGTTACTGCTTTTTGTTCTGACTTTACCAGTCTTAGATTGTGTTTGTTTGACAATTACTTCTACCTCCTTGTCTAATTTGTCTTGTTGTTCTAATAATTGATAAAAATTATCTGTCATGTAAGGTCTTTGATGGGAACTCCCAAACTTTACATTGTAATAATTTTTTAAAATCACCTCTAATGGTTGATTATATTTTTCATACATAGCAAGCATGAAGAACGGAAACATAATAGCCATCATAAGTAATACTGCTACATTTGTTCCTATGGTATCTTTTGTTGCCAAAAAGATTGGCACTCCTATTGCTCCTGCAATAGAAAAACATATCAGTTGTCGTTTTGTAAGATTGAACATTACCTTTGTTTTTACATTAGATAAGTCCTTGGGTACGGATACATAAGCCATTTAATAATTAATAACTGGATTTGACATGCCGTGGGGTTTTGTTCACACTTCCAGTTTTCCTTCCTTTTTGATTTCCCCACG
>JAWXVD010000133.1:0-9506 GCA_044425705.1 Eubacteriales bacterium
GAAGTTTCTAAATCTCACACGTTCTTTTGGGTCAAGTCCTGCTGTTGGTTCATCTAAAATCAAGATTTTAGGGTTATTAAGCAATGCTTGAGCAATACCTAAACGCTGTTTCATACCACCGGAAAATGTTTTGATTTTCTTTCTTGCAACATTAGATAATGAGACAACTTCAAGGAGTTCTCGAGTTTTTATTTTTGCCTGTGATTTTGTAAGACCCTTTAAACTTGCCATATAGTACATGAAGTCAAGAGCAGTAAATTCGGGGTAATAGCCAAAGTCTTGCGGTAAGTACCCAAGAGCATCTCGATATTGTTCTTCTTGAACATCAATTCCATTGAATTTAACTTCACCACTTGTCGGTTTTGATATTCCACATATCATACGCATTAAAGTAGTTTTGCCTGCTCCATTTGCGCCCAGTAGTGCATAAACGCCGCTAGTAAGATGTAGGGATAACCTATCAACAGCAATTTTGTTTTTGTATTGCTTTGTAATTCGATCTATAACAAGTTCCATTGTAATTCCTCCTGTGATTTAATAAATTGTTTTATACTATAGCTAAAAAGGATAATCAGTAACATGAATATGATATTCCAAATGTTAGTAAAATTTATATTATAGATGAAGCTATAATGAGTGGATAATAGCATAATTGCAACACTGATTGTTCCACTTACACCTGCACAAATATAAATTGTATCTATTGAATGGAATTTTGATATTAGCATAAGACTTATATAGCTTGAAAGCAAATACGGAACACTTATATAAACTACATTTCGAAAAGCACCAAAATCACTTTTTGTCGCTATACATACGAAAAATACTAACATAATAAAACTGACTAGACCTAGTACACTCAATCGCACGAGCATTATTTTGGATAAATTATACCTACAGCAAAACTCCATTTCAGCCATATTATATGCTCTATCCTTAAAAAGTTCAGTAATAACACATAACGAAAATAGAGGGAATATAGCGGAAATAATTGCTACACCATTTACTGCAATATCTGTATATACTGTATATAATAAGGCAAAGAAAGAAAGAAGTATAAATGCAATCCATATTCGCTTTCTTATAAACTTAACTTGTGAAATAAGTACCTCACTAAATTTTGCTTTCGGGTAGGACATACTATCAACAAATTTTTCCATCTCGCTGTCCATTGGGGCTGGTGGTGTGTATGAAAGTTTTAAAAGTGAATCCAATCTCTTATCCATAAAAATCCTCCTTTCTTAAAACATTTTTTAGTTTCTTTTCAATTACACTAAGCTTTCTGTAAACAGCAAATCTTGAAATTTCTAAATATTCTGCAATTTCGCCTATACCTAGTTCGCCTGTATACTTAAGTAATACAATTTCCTGCTCATCACTATTTAATGTTGAAACAGCAGCTCGAACAGCGATAACTGTTTCAAGTTGTTCCGATGTGTCATCGGACAATTCTGGCAAATCATCAATATTGACTGTTTGCTTATTCTGTCTGAAATAATAGTTACAATTATTTCGTGCTATAGTATATAGAAAAGCAAGTTTTTTCCCTCTTTCGAGATAATTGGTAGTTTCAAAATATTTTAGAAACGTTTCTTGCGTTAAATCTTGTGCTACATCCCGGTTATGTACTTTGAAATAACAAAACGCATATATTTTTTTATATTCTTCTTTTAACTCTAAAGACATAAAAACCTCCTTCCTATATATTGTTTAATACATGAACATAGTAAAATGTGCGGGTAAACAGAAAAATTTATCAATTAAGCTGTCAGCGACAATTTCTTATTCTATTGCTTGCCATTTTCCCCGACTGTTGAATTTTTTTATAACGGGAATTTGTAAGTAAGCAATGCACAAACTCAATTTTAGCCACCTATGTCTTATGTGATAATTTCAACAATGTTTTAAGTTGTATTTAAATATATGGTTTTCTTGTTTTGAACTAGCAAATATATCAAGTCAACAAAAACTTCCCATGTAAAATAGCACGTGGGAAGTAATCATTTGTGTAGTACAGTTTCTTGCATTCTATAATAACAATTCACATTTTAAATACTTTTGTATAAAGTGTATAGTTTCTTATAAATACCATCAGTTTTAAGTAATTCTAAATGCACCCCTTGTTCTAGAATTTCTCCTTGATGCAAAACGATAATTTTATCCGCCTTTTTAAATACAACATTAAACTTATGTGATATCAAGACCATTATGTTGTCATTTAATTCACTATATATTCTCTCGATAATACCTACCTCTGACTCTAAATCTAATGATGCATTTGGCTCGTCAAATATATATAATGTAGATTCTTTTATTAATGCCCTAGCTAATGCTATCTTTTGCCACTGCCCCATTGATATTTGCTGTCCTTCTGAAAACATATATCCTAGCTTTTTATCCATATTATTGCAAAATTTAATTAAAAATACATCTTCCAAATACTTTTTTATTTTAGATATGTTATTAACTTCCTTAATATTTCCATACCCAACATTTTCTGTAATGCTAGCCTCATATTTTATGTAATCTTGGAATAATACACTGACCTCTTTTCGATATGAATCAATATTTATCTTTTTTAAATCTATTCCATTTACAAGTATCGTTCCACTATAATCATGATATATCCCCATTATTATTTTCATTAACGTTGATTTTCCTGAACCGTTATACCCCATTAAAATAATAAATTCACCGCTTTTTAAAGTTAAGTTTATATTAGATAGTGTATTTCTTTCTTGACCTATATATCTATAGCAGACATTTACCAATTGTATATTTGTTATTTTATCAATTTTAAGTCCTTCTTCATTTAAATCCTCATTCTTTAGATCACAAAACTCTTTGAACTGTTCTGTCATCATATTATTTTTATACATTAAGGATAATTGCGAAAACATAGCTACTGCATTTTGCTTTAAACTTATCACTGCATTATTGTATAATATAAATTCACCAATTAGAAGTGTCCCCATAAATGTTTGTATTGCGAGTAACAGTGTAATAATAAAGTCAATAATTTCTTCACCTATTATAATAATACTATATATTCCAGCCTTTTTTCTATTCAAATTCATTAATTTTTTATTATATGTTTTTTTCACTCGTACAAACTCATCAATAAAATATCCAAATAATTTATATTGCTTAATTTCTTTATGCTCTTCAGCATTTGTCAATAAGCTAAACAAATAATTCCCTTTTCTTTCCTCCTCGGTATTTTCTCTAATCAAATTGTACTCTATTATTCCCACTTTTCTTTCAAAAACAAATCTAATTATCGGTAAAATCATTGCAATCAATAAGATCCTAATATCATATTTAACGATAATTATAGAATATGATATCAAACCAACTAAAAGTGTTATAATAGAATTTAGTGTCTTTATATTACCTAATAATCCTGAAACAGCATCATATTGAGTTCTACTTATCAAATCATATATATTACTTTTTTCAAAATCTTTACTATTTAAAAATGCAACTTTTTTAAGTATTTTCGCTTGTATAAATGAACCAAATTGTATATTATAATTTTCTATTTTCATTCGAGTATACTGCAAAAGCACTTCGCACGCGACTCCAAACAAAGTTAAAGATATCACTAATATAATAATTTGATTACTACCTACTTCTTTTAGTTCTATAGCACTTATCATTTTTTCTGATAATATCAATAAACCAACTGGCATGATTCCGCTAATGATAGATTCTATTATCATGAAGAACAAATACCAATAATTAAATGTTCCAATTTGTTTAATTGACCAAAGCATCATCTTGATTATACTATTCCTACTTTTTTTCATAATATTTCGGCCAATCAACTAAATTCATACTTTTCTAGTGCTTGTTTTAACAAATCACTATCTTCTTCATGCAATCGAAAATAGTTTACAAACAGGTCTTTAATTATACGTCTGGAACCTTCGCATACTTTGTTCTCTATACCTTGAATAATCCCGTCAGGATTCATGGTTCGTTCATAACAGATTGCGCAAACTGGTCTAGCCCAACATTGATTACAAATAGGTTTAAAATATTCAGCATACTCTTCAATATATTGCCGATAAACTCGATCGTGATTATAACCATTCTTATAATCACCAAGGGATGGACCAGAGCCAACTTTTTCACACACCTTAAATTCACCATCTACCGTAACATATATCCGACGTTGACCGGGAATACAATTCCCATGTAAATATGTTTTTTCAATAACATCACTCTCACACATTCTACTAGCAATTCGTGACATGTCGGTGCTTACAATATCAAAATATTCCATATCATCATTGTCCTTCATTATATTATCAACAGCCCATTCTTCTAATGGGCAGGATTCTAACATCCTATCATCATTACCAACAACGATTTCGTTATCATTAAAATCAAAGACCATATCACCTTGATCTAAATACACGTAATTACATTTAATATCAGATGATAGTTTTAAGTCTTTATAGAAAAAATTATTAGCTGTTTCTAAGTTTACTTTACTATATGGTGGAGCCATTACACAGTTAATTGAAATTGTTTTACCTCCAACTTCATCATGAAATCCATCAAGTAATAGATTCAATCCTGCCATAACTCTATCAAATGAACCATTACCACCTAAATCTCTCCTAAACCTATCGTGCATTATCTTTGGTCCGTCTATGCTACACATAATTGATACCTTGTAATCATTCAAACTTTTAAAATAATCCACCATATGTTGTGTCAATAATGTGAGATTCGTTGTAAAAGAAATATTAAGCTGTATTTGGGGATACATTAGTTTTGCATAATCTATAGTTTGCTTCATTACCTCGAAATTAATTAGCGGCTCTCCTCCATAAAAAGTAAGAGCGAACTCTTCTCTCTTATAATCTCTTAAAATGTAATCTAAACTTTTTCTAGCAACCTCAAAATCCATATTTTTATCCGAAAACCCTCTGAATTCAGGATGATGATCATGATATATACAGTATCCGCAACGTAAATTACAACATTCTGTTAACTCTAAGATTATCTGCTCACATGCACCATTCACCAATTCTTTAAATTCTTCTTTTTCTGGAAACAGAAAATCTCTTTTTTCTGGACAGGCAAATAATTTTTCTTCTTTTACGTATTCGTAAAATTCCGGATTTTTCGCATAAGCATCCTCTAAACTTATTTCACCATTTAGTATTTGTAATATAAGTTCTCCTTCTTTCTTCTCACAATTTATTACTTTTCCATTGCCCGAATCATAGTAATATATCTCATTCAGGGTATTGAAAATCATTCCATATCTATTGTTATTCATAGCTCTTCTCCATTCTGCAATCAAATCCACACTAATTACCGATGCATTTAACACTAACACACAACATAAAACGATTCGTTTG
This sequence comes from Eubacteriales bacterium, assembly GCA_044425705.1. Taxonomy (GTDB): domain Bacteria; phylum Bacillota; class Clostridia; order Lachnospirales; family Lachnospiraceae; genus JAWXVD01. Next base: position 5,379 of record JAWXVD010000133.1, read on the forward strand.
ATCGTTTTATAGCACTGTAGCTTTCCTATATCCAACTAATAAGGATTAAACAGTTCTTTATATCTATCATTAAAGATTAGGCTATTTACATATTCCCAATCCCTTAACTCCATCTCGTTTTATTTTTCACTTATTTATTTTCATAATATTCATTGATATAAATCATGAGATGAAACTTTTTTGTGTTTCTACTTTCTATATTTCTTTACGAAAACAATTAAATTTTTGTATTACCGTGCAGTTATGGCCTATAGAAATATAATTAAATATTTCTATAGGCCATATGCACCGAACAATACCATTAAGTAGACGTAGCTTTATGCTCTATCCGCTTTATAATGATTAGCATTATTGTTCGCTGTTCCGCCTGCACATTGGCACTTACAGCTCCAAATTGGGTCAAATAATCCTCGTGTTTTAGCTTGTCCATCACTACATACACATCCTGCTCTTTGTGATCCACCTGATTGTGGAGAGGCAATTTTTTTCATAGTCAGTCTCCTTTCTGAAGATATTTGATATTTCTGATTCAATATCATAAACAGAGTATAGCTTAAATTTATCGTTTTTTCTTTCTGATGTAATAATTAGAGTGTAATATGTTATTCTTATCAAAAAAACGATACCTGAACTGCTAGATGTGAACGTCAACCATACACCTAATAATGTTTTTACGACAATCCGAGTAATATCTTAAGGGTTGCAAAATACACAATGCTTATCTGTGTTTTATAACTATATAAAACACAGATGTATCAATCCCCAGTTAATGCAAGTAGACGAAACTTCTGTACTAATAAATACGGATGGACGGACAGCTAGCCCCAAAAGCTTTATGTAGATGTATTGAACAATAAGGATTTAGTAACGATAGCCACATTATTATAGGAGTACCAGAAAACAGGAACTGCAGTGCATCTTAGAGATTTTTTGAAGGAATGTGTAGGTGTATGCGTGACAGATGGATACGAAATATTGCATAGCGTGAAAAAACATAGAATACTTAACAATTACTGGATGTTGAATACACGATAGAAAACGATATGACGGAGCTCTAATTGTAGCATTGCCAAAAACAGAACACTGTAATAGCCTACTACTCTTGGCATTGAAACAGACACAACGTAAGCACCAACTCAAGCACACATACAAAACTGCCAATCCCTTTGTGATATATCTTAGGAATTGGCAGTCTGAATAATACTATAAATCATTGCTGAAGCTCTGGCTCCATTTGGAGTATTCGAGAATAAAAAATTCTTTCTTCCAATTACGATCATCTTTATAAGACGTTCTGCTCTTGAATTGGTCAACTCTATATTACCATCTTCAAGCATGGTATAAAAAGTATCCTTTTGGTTCAAGGCATAACCAATTGCCTTGCCTAATAGACTCTTAGGTAAGGTTTTCGTTGATAGTGCTCCTAGATAATCATAGAACTCTTCGAGTATCTGCTGGATACTTTTCTTTTCTCATGTCTAAGCGCAGTGCTGTAATGTAGTTATTCTCATCGGCATAGCTTTCCAATGTAAAGAGCTTTGCTAAGAAATCTAAACACTTCTTAGCTTGCTCACATTCTCGTACTTTATAGGCATCATGTAAATAGCGTCTATTAATGGGAACTTCCCATAACAAAAGACACTTTATTGATAGTATTCCATTGGACAATAAAGGGAAGGAAATCCCTGTTTCCAAAGGGACCGTAGGTCGGGAGCATATTAAACTATGCTTTAACTTAGAAGAAAAAATGAAGAACATAGTTATAAAGAAAAGCAAACGTTAGGATGTATCACATGTTATCCTTGATGCCTTTTGGTCATGGGTGGATGAGAAGCTTACTACTGCACTTAATTACGCAAAGAATAATCCTTTATACCTAGTAACCTTTTTAGAAGATGGGCGACTAGAAATTTACAACAACAGATGCTAAGCTCATATCAAACTATTTATAACTGCAATGAGAGCTTGGCCATTTGCCGATGCTCCAAAGGGTGCTACTGCAAATGCTATTCTATATACATTAGCGGAAAGTGCAAAAGCCGATGAACTAAATGTATATGAGTATTCAAAATACTTATTAACTAAGATTCCAGAACTGGATCATCATAATCAACCAGAGTTCCTAGATGACCTATTGCTATGGTCTGAACAGTTGCCAGATGATTGTAAATTGAAGTAGGTAAAAAAGAAGTGCCTCAAATAAGTTGTAATAATCGTATCATGAGATGGTGATATTTTCACTACACCTTGTATTGAAGCACTTACCACTAGGTATGCTTGAGTTGACGCTTACGATACAAAAATTCATCTATCGTTTACATTCTAATCTTGTTGTACTATTACCATTAAAAATGATATAGTAGTTAAGAGCATTGTAAGGGTTATGGTGACCACAGCGATTGGTATATTTAACATATATCCTACAAGATTTAAACCAACTATAATAATAAGATTTCGACGTAATTTCTTCTTATAATACTCACTTTCCCTAAACTCCATATTGGGTGCTTGGCCAAGTAAACTTAAATATGTAACTCCACATAAAACGACTGATAAACAAAATGTTAAATCTATAGGGATTATTATTATTTTAGGCAGTAAAATGACTCCAGTAGCTGATACAACTGAAAGCAAATAACAGTATATAAAGTTCTTAAAATGGAATCCGCCCACATATGGTCTTATAAGGTGAAAGACTAATAGAAACAATAGCATTGCTCCTAAAGAATGAAGAAATAGTGCTATTATTATGCAAGTTATTATAAACAGCCCCTGTTCTATTGTTGCTTGAAAACCATATTTGTAGATTTCATAATCATTCTGGTTCCCCTTCATGCAGTATGTAATCCACCTCGCTAATGATACATAAATCCTATCCATCAATATTTTTTTAAAGAATCTAATGCTTTTGGTTTTTCTACATCATGAAAAATTGCGAAACATATTGCATTTGAGCTGGCAGCACTCATAGTAACTAGACATAGTGATAATGCACCTAATAATTTAGGATTATTTTTAATTTTTGATATGAATTTTTTCATTGAAACTCTCCTTTTAATTTGTATTTTTTATATAATATCATATCCTATTCCAAAATCCTTTTAAGGTAATAATTAGAACGTTATTTGTCATTTTGCGAATTTATAAATAAGACCAATTTTAAGGTAAAGGTATCTGTATTATGCTCTAAGTTCATATACCCCTTGTATTTCTCACAAACACTTTTTATGGCAGCTATACCATAACCATGATTCTGTCTGTCTTTTTTGATGGTTTGAAGCATTCCGTATTTATTCTTTACAAGTTCCCCATTATAAGCGTTTATACAACTTATTACTAAGTAATTATTTTGGTATGTAATATGCAAGTCAATAAATTTTTTATCATTTAGTACCTTTTCACTTGCTTCTATGGCATTATTTAGTATGTTTCCGATTAAAATACTTAAATCTGCCCCATGAAATGGAATCGCTATAGGTATATTGACATCTTGCTCAAAAGCAATGTTCTGCTTTTTCATTTTTATATATTTAGAATTTATGATGGAGTCTATTGCTACATTTCCAGTTCGGGATATTCCAGTATTATGTAATGTATCTTCAAGCAAATCATCTATATAACTATATGCCTCATCTATCTTTTTTTCATACAAATATCCACGCAGAGTAATAAGATGACTTTTGATTTCATGATTTGTTTTCCTGATATCGTCTATCATTAATTCTATTTCCTCGTTATGTTCTTCTTTCATCTGAAATTGTTGAACATATTGTTCGTGTTTTGCTTTTATTTCAGTCTCTCTAATTAAAAGTTGATATACCTTTAGAACTATAATATTTGTAAATATTAAGATACCCACTAATAGTAATGAGAGGCTGATGTCTACCTCTTTTGCACCTTGTAAATTATTAGTAAATACAACATACATTAATATCAAGCTTATTATTGGTACAATCAAAATAACTATACTGTATTTTTTACTGTATGATAAAATATTACTTCTATCACGCATATATTTAAAAACAAAAAACATGCCAATGGAGAGAATTTTTGAAATTATCAGTCCAAAAATCGATGCATTTTCGAGCGGTAGTGATAAAAGTATAAACACATATCCAACAAAAAACT
>JAWXVD010000134.1:0-9416 GCA_044425705.1 Eubacteriales bacterium
ACTATGCACTGAACAAGTATAGTCCAAACATAGTGTATAAATTTGATGACAAGATAGTTGAGGTGACACTAGAAGATTATCTTGCACAGAACCCAGACAGGACAGCTGAAGATTTTGCAGAGCTAAAGGCACTATCTGATGAGATGTATCACGACCAAGTTGTGACTGAAAATAGGACAAGCAGGCTTGATGTATCTATTGATTCAATAGATGAAAAGGCTTTTGTGCAAGAAAAATCGGTCTTGCAGAACATGGTAGAACGTGATGATAAGGCAAAAGTAATGTTAGCTGCGAAAGAATTATTGAAAAAAGGAAAACTTACAGAAGTTCAAAAGAGAAGATTTATTCAGCACTACTTTATGGGTAAAAGTTATAGAGAAATAGCGAAGAAAGAAGGTGTGTTTTTTACATCAGTAGCAGAAAGTATCTGTGCTGCAAGTGATAAATTAAAAAAAATATTTAGTGAATTTTAATTTTATACCCGTACACCCCCCTTGTTTTTTGACATTAAGTGTAGGGATAAATTTTAACACCCTGCACTTGATCTTTGAAAAGTTAATAGGGGTGTATGGGTACATCGGTATTGGGACGGGTAAAACCGAAAGCAACTTACTAGGACACGCAAAGACGATCCACTTGGATAAGAGCGAGAATGTTTGTAGTAGTTATGCTCTGTGGTGGAGCAGATTGCGATAACCCCCAGTATTTCATTATGGTACTTCTGTTTACAGCTAGGCAAGACGACCTAGAGAGTGCACTGGCTTACTTGAGAAAGAGTAGGTTTTGGCTTCTATGAGCTTTGAAATTCTAAATTTTAGAATGAACCATCAAAGCGCCTATACATCGCATGAAATAAAAAACCTATCGTGTTACAAGCGATAGAAATCTATGGCACAACCACAGTCTAATCGGTTGTGCCATATCTTGTATCGCTTGTCCGAGCAAAGAAGTCAGAACAAGGAGGAGTACAAATGGGCGAGAAAAATTTTGCTGACATATCGCATTTATTGCATAAAGTCGGCATTTTAAAAGAAAATGAGCGAATTATTGGATTTGTTGATTGTGCCATTCTATTAGAAAGAAAAACAGAAAAAGGCTTTAGTTATCATATAGCAGACCCACAGAATTTCAAAACATATCATTTATGTAAAAGAAAACTTCAATTACCACAAGATAGATATGGCACATTAAAGGAAAAAGCAGATAAATGGGGTGAATTTAAAGTTCCACTACCACTATTAGAAAGTACATCAAATGAGAGAGCAAAAGCATTACTAGAAGAAGTGTTTACAGAAATAATGCCAAACCAAGGTATGAAATTTCGCAAACAACAAATGGAATTATCTCTTACGATGTTAGATGCGTTACAGAAAAAGCTAATTGCATTATGTGAAGCAGAAGTAGGAACAGGGAAAACTCATGCGTATATACTTGCTATCGCTATTAAAAATCTGTTTACAGATACACAGAAAAGTGCAGTTATATCAACATCAACCATAGCATTACAAAAAGCATTAACGGATGAATATTTACCACAAATATCTACAACTTTGAAAAAAGAAAGTATTATCATGAACGATTTGGACTTTGTGGTTCGTAAAGGAAAGAAACATTATATTTGCGATAAGAGATTAAATGCTTATATTTCTTCTATTAAAGAAGATGAACGTGAAGCAGAACTGGTTGCAATGCTAACAAAATTAAGTAATACAGAGCAAATTCTTGACCTAGATTTAGAACCATTTAGTAATTATGTGAAAGAACGTATTTGTGTTACTAGATGTGATCCTAAATGTGGATTTAAAGATATTTGCAGGTATCAACAGTTTCTATACAAATGTAGGCATAATTTTTACGATTTTCAAATAGTAAATCATAATTATTTAATTGCAGATATGTTGATGAAAAAAAGAAACGGGAACAGATTGTTAGCAGATTTTGGAGTGATTGTTATAGATGAAGCTCACAAAATGCCAGATACCATTAAAAGTATGTATGGAGAAAGATGTTCATCAAAGGCAATTCCAAGAGTAATGAAAAGAATTGATTCTGCATTAAGCAAAAAGATACCAGAATGTATAGGAATCTTAGAGAGAAATGATGAATTATTTGAAGCACTAACATATATGAGGAAAGCGAGTGGGAATATTCATATCAGTAACAGTGTTTCTTCTCATATAAAGCTGTTACAAAGAGATTTGAGAAATCTTTGTAATAATGTTGAGCTACTTAAAATGAACAATCAAAGGCGATTAAAAAGTATCGTTTATGAATTAGAGAAAATTGCAATGATTTTAACAGTATTTACAAAGCCAGAAGAATATATCATTTGGATTGAAGCAGGAGAAGATCAAGACATTGTTATGGCTGCATTATCAAAACAATTAAATGAACAGATAAATAAAGATTTATGGGAACTAGGTATTCCTATTATTATGACATCTGGAACCATATCAGTGAGAGGTGACTTTACCTATTTGGAGAGAAGTGCAGGATTAAAATTACAAAGAAAGCGTATGGTTCAGATTACAACCGAATCACCTTTTGATTATAAAGCACAAGCACTTTTGTATTTACCAAAAGGAATACCATTTCCAAAGGCCCAAGATGAAAGCTACATACAATCCATTATAGATGAAATCAAGAACTTAATTGAAGTGACACATGGTCATACGTTGATTTTATTTACATCGTACAGAATGATGGAACAAGTTTATCATACGATTAAAGAGATGAACTTGAAATACCCCATGTTTATGATGGGGCGAGGTAAATTAAATGTACTAGACGAGTTTCGTATCAGTAAAAATGGGGTTCTATTTGCTAGTGATAGCGCCGGTGAGGGCATTGACTTAGCAGGAGATATACTATCTAGTCTGATAGTTGTGAAACTACCATTTCCTATACCCAATGCAGTGAGTGAATATGAAATATCATTACAGGAAAATTTTGAAGGATATTTAACTACTGAAATTATTCCGACAATGATTATTAAGTTAAGACAATGGATTGGTCGAGGGATACGCAGAGAAACGGATACCTGTGTGTTTTCTATTTTAGATTCTAGAGCTGCTGGCAGATATTATGAGGAAATTATTGAAGCCTTACCTAAAATGCCAGTCACAAGAAAAATAGAAGATGTAGGTGCATTTATTCTTAATAAAAAAGAGGATGACTACTTTAATGATTAGCATAGAGGAGGAAGGGTATCATGTGTACAGAAAAAAGCACTATATTGCCGTCAGTAGACAAAAAACAGCTTGTGGATATTAATACAGTAACCATTGATACATCACTTGCGATTCCAGAAAGAATAGTAAGTTATTTAGAACAGGTGAAGAATCCTCATTGTTTTAAAGTTGGAAAAACAGTTGTTAATATTAAATTTTCTGATAGTAACACAACTATGGAAGAATGTTTAAATGGTTACTTTGCATCGTTATAAAATCAATTCTGGATATATTGGTCTGGACGCTAAATAAATTTAGTGGTATTATAAGACTAGGACTAAGTGAATGCAAAATCCTTAATTGATTATCAAGTATTCAATTAAGGAGATTTTTCATGGAAAAAAACAAAATATGGAGCTGTGCTTCTTATACCAGATTATCACGAGAAGATAAAGATGGTGGAGAAAGTAACAGTATTAAAAATCAAAAAGAACTAATTAGGGAATATATAAAGTCAACGCCAGAGATCTGTCTTTCTTTAGAAATAGAAGATGATGGATTTAGTGGGGTTGACTTTTTGCGTCCCGGATTTCAACAATTACTAGAAGAAATTAAAAATGGAAAAATAAATTGTGTTATAGTAAAAGATTTATCTAGGTTAGGACGAAACTATCTTGAAGTTGGTGACTATATCGAAAAGATTTTTCCGTTTATGGGAGTTCGTTTTATTGCAATTAATGATAATTATGATTCGAATAATAAAAAATCTAGTAGTGACGAAATAATAATTCCTTTTAAAAATTTGCTGAATGAAGCTGCACTTAGAGATACCTCTGTAAAAATAAGAAGCCAGTTTGAGATTAAGAGAAAAAATGGTGACTACATAGGGGCTTTCGCACCATATGGTTATCAAAAAAGTGTAGAAAACAAAAATAGTTTAGTCGTGGATAGTCATGCAGCAAGAGTTGTTAGGAAAATATTTCATATGAAGGTAGAGGGGTATTCAAATCAATCTATTGCAGATTATCTCAACTCTATTGGAGAGTTGCCACCTTATGAATATAGAAAACATAAGGGTGAAAATTATACGACCTCATTCAAAAAAAATATTACTGTGGAGTGGTCTGCACAAGCAGTAGGTAGGATTTTAAGCAATCCCGTATATATAGGGAGAATGGTACAAGGCAAAAAATCAACTCCAAATTACAAAATTAAAAAAGTTATAAACAAACCAGAGGAAGAATGGGTTGTAGTAGAAAATACACATTCGCCTATTATAGATAAAGGTCTATTTACATTGGTAGATACTCTTTTAAGTTTAGATACCAGACTAGGTCCAAACTGTGATAAGGTGTATTTGTTTTCTGGAATGGTCTTTTGTGGTGATTGCAGTAGTCCTATGTGTAGAAAAAGTGTAACTTCGAAAGGAATAAAATATCAATATTTAATTTGTTCAGGACATAAACAATTCAATAATTGTTCAACTCATTCATTTAGCGAAACAAAGTTAAAAAAAATAGTGTTACTTAGCATACAAAAGCACATAGATGTTTTAGTGGATTTTGAAGCGATTATTTCAAATATATCTATAGACATTCTTCATAAATATGAATTGGAGAGATTTGAAGCAAATCTAGTTACAATTATTGCAGAGATAGATAAAATACATCGCAGAAAAATGGAATTATATGAGGACTTTAAATTAGGTGTTTTGACTAGAGAGGAGTATCAAAAATTTCATGAGATATATACAGAACAACTAGGAAATTTTGAAACTAAAAGAAATGTCTTGAATCAAGAAATAGAAAAGAAAAAGCATTGTGGAACATTAGAATTAGAGTGGTTAAAAAGTTTTAAAAAGTATAAAAATGTAACAGAATTAACCAGAAATCTACTCGTATCTTTAATTAAAGAGATACGAGTCAATAAAGATGAAGTTGATATTGTCTTTCGCTTCCAAGATAAAATTGATTATTATTCCAACCTTTTAGAGAATCAACATTGTTACAACTTGTATGAACAAGGAGGGAATGTTAATGGCTAGAGTGAGTAGAAAAAATCTCGCAAGAAATGAAAATAATAATGGTGGTAAAACGGTATACGTTGTTGGAGTATATATTCGTTTGTCAAATGAAGATGAGCGTAAAAAGGAAAATAAAAGCGCTGAATCGCAGAAAAAAATGGTATTAGACTTTCTTGATAAGTTGGACAATGCAGAGTTACATGAAGTTTATGAAGATATTAATTTTTCTGGAACAAATTTTCACAGACCAGCATTTGAAAAAATGATTGAAGATGTTAAAGCGAAAAAAATTAATTGTATTATTGTAAAAGATTTATCCCGTTTTGGTAGAAATTATTTAGAAGTAGGAAATTTTCTTGAGTTTGTATTTCCATTTTTGAATGTTCGCTTTATATCTGTGAATGATGGATATGACACTTTATATAATAATACATCTGCTGATATAGCAATCCCTATTAAAAATTTAATGAATGAAATGTATGCTAGAGATATATCCAAGAAAATTCGTTCGCAACGACATATAGATGTTGCTAGTGGTAATTTTACAGCATCTACACCACCATATGGATACTTGTTAAAAAACAAAAAATTAGTTGTTGATAAAGTGACTAGCCCTACTGTAAATGAGATCTTTCAGTATGCTATGGAAGGAAAAGGTATCCTTGCAATTATACAAATTTTAAATGCCAAAGGATATAAACCACCTGCTGTATACTTTAAAGAAATAGGGGTTATTAAAGCTGAAGGAGTTACAAAATCAGAACTATGGGGACGTACAACGATAAGGCGAATGTTGGCAAATGAAATATACATTGGAAATATAGTTAGTGGGTATAGATCTAGATCGAAGTTTGTGGATTATTCAGAGGGGAATGAAATTATAAGAAGTGAAGGAGTGCATGAAGCAATTATCAGCAAAGAAGTGTTCGATATAGTTAATGGACTTAGAAACGCTCGTAAGGCATTATCTAAAAAACAGATAGACGAATGTTTAACAAAACCCACAGCTAATATATTTAAAGGGTTAATTTTTTGTGTGGATTGTAAAAGGCCTATGTTTAGAACTAGAAGGCAAAATAAGATAGAAAAAGAACGATATGTTTTCCATTGTCCAACAAATGAGTTAATGAGCAAAGAACATTGTAAGCGTAAATACATAGATGAAGAAATTATTGTAGAAACTGTTTGGAGTGTGTTGAATATTCATTTTATGATGTTTTTAGAAATAGAGAATGAGGGATACAAACAAACAACAAAAGAAGTGGAGAAGCAACTTCATGCTTTGAAGATAAAATTAAAAAGTTTGCAAGGGAGATTGAATAATATTTTCGCAATTCAAAGAGGGTTGTATGATGATTATAAAGACGAGATATTATCGGCTGACGAATTTGCACGTATGAAGCATGAGTATAATAAAGAAGCTGAACGAATCAAAGATGAAAATGATAGTGTTGAAGCTCAAATTGCTCTATTACTACAAAAGGCTAAAGATAAAAATAATCCTTATGAAATCATAAGAAATTTTATTGATAACAAAGAATTAGATATTGATATGTTAAATGCACTTATAGAAAAAATAGAAGTTGATTCAGAAAATGATATTAAAGTTACATTGAAGTATGGAGAAGAAATAAAATATATGTATGATAAATATTCCATGCAAAAGGAGGGAGTCTCATGAATGATAGCTCAGATATAATAGGAATGTATTTAAGGGTATCTAATGATGATGAACTTGCAGGTGAATCACTTAGTATTCAAGGACAAAGAAATCTTATTTGTAATTATATAGATACACACAAGGAATTAAATCAATATAAAAGAATAGAAGTTATAGATGATGGCTTTACGGGAACTAACTTTGAAAGACCCGGCATAAAGAGATTACTTGAGTTAGTAAAAAAAGGTGAAGTGAGTTGTATTATTGTAAAGGATTTGTCAAGATTTGGTCGAAACTATATAGAGGTTGGAAACTATTTAGAACGTATTTTTCCACTGCTAGGTATTAGATTTATATCAGTAAATGATAATTATGATAGTGAAAAGCAAAAAAATGAAATGCTTGATTTTAGTATTCCTTTTAAAAATTTACTACATGATTTATATAGTAAAGATATTAGTAGAAAAATATTAAGTAGTAAGAAAATGAAAGCTGAAAAAGGTGAGTTTTTTTCAAAGTATGGATTCTATGGTTATAAGAAAGATGCTACAAACAGAAACAAGTTAGTGATTGATGTAGAAGCAGCAGAGGTAATAAAGAAGATTTATATGTACTATATAGAGGGGAATACTACAGGAAAAATTGCAAGATTATTGAATGCAAATAATGTACCTACTATATCTCAACATAAAATGAACTGTGGAATATGGCGAAAAGATTTTGACAAACGCACGAAAACCACTTGGGAATCATCAATGATTAAAAGAATATTAAATGATGAGCGCTACACTGGAAAATATATTGCAGGAACGATTGAATGTAGAATCGAAAATAACAAAAAGGTGATTAAAAAACCAAAAGATGAATGGATTGTGTTAGATGGAGTTATACCTGCTATAATATCCCAAGAAGTGTATGATGAAGTAAGGAATATAAAAGCCAATAAGCAAAATGTAAAGCATGGTAAATATAATGATACAACGGCAAAAATTTTCGTGAAAAAGATAAGGTGTAAATCTTGTGGAAGATATATGGCACGAAAGGGAGATGCGAAAAAATTATTTCGTTGTGGATATTCTTACTATTCTGATGGTGATTGCTTCACAGGAAACATTAAGGAACAGGATATTGTTGATCAATTACTTGTAATCTTTAACCATCATATCAGCCTAACTTGCGAGTTGAAAAAAGAAATTGCCAAGAGGTACACGGAAACTGAAAAGATAATATCAGAAAAGAAGAATGCGTTAAAAGTACTCTCAGATAAACTTAAAAAAAGTGAAATGCAGGATCTAAGATTGTATGAAATGTATAAAACTAAAAAAATTACCAAAGACGAATTTCTGTTGATGAAAAAGAAAGAGAATGAATTACGAAGCAGGTGGAAAGTTGATTATGAATATACAGCTAGAGAGTTATGCTCGTTAGAAAGTATAAATACTGAGGATTCTATGATAGTAGACAAACTTAATACAGATAGCTTAGTACAATCAATAGATAAGGATATTGTTGACAGATTAATTAATGTAATATGGGTTGATAAAGATGGCAATTTGGAATTTGAGTTTAATTATAAAGATCCCACTGACCTAATTGGTGCTATTAAAAGAAATGACTATCCTTAAAGCGAAAAATACGATATAATATTATATATAGATTATAAAAATATATCGGCTTGTATAGTTGTGAGGGGATATTTATGGTTGAACAGTACAAAATAATTTATGGTGATAAAGACCAAGTTCATTCTGGTGAAATTATTGAAAAGAAATCACGTTTTATTGCTTATGTGAAGAAAGTAGAAACAGAACAAGAAGCTATTAAATTTATAGGAGAAATCAAGAAAAAGCACTATGATGCGAGTCACAATTGTAGTGCTTTTATCGTTGGAAAGAAAAAAGAACTACTTAGAAGTAGTGATGATGGAGAACCACAAGGAACAGCAGGAAAACCGATCTTAGATGTTCTTGTTGGTAGTGAATTAGTAGATATAGTTTGTGTGGTTACAAGGTATTTTGGAGGACAACTTTTGGGTAAAGGAGGGATTTGTCGTGCATATAGTGATGCGACAAAAGTAGGACTTGAACAAGTTGAAAAAGCAACCATGTGTTTGGGCAAACGATTAGAAATACAAACAGACTATAATACCATAGGAAAAATATTACATGAATTAACACAAAGAGGCTTAACGCAGGACGATAGTAAATATGAAGTCGATGTAAAAATAATAGTGACGTTGCCAATAGATGAAGTCGATGAGTTTATAAAAAAAATCACAGAAATCAGTGCAGGAAAAAGTATTGTTAATGAAGTGGAAGAAACATATTTTCCTAGAATAGAAAATTGACCGAAGCCTATAGTTTTAGTATTTATAATTTTTTATGAGATATGTCAATATACAAACGTGTGTTCTTATAGTATAATAAAGTATTAATCTATTGAATATTTTATTATTAAATAAAAATTTTTAGTCCTTACTTGACACACGCTGGTGCAGGTGGCCTTGTCCGCGCCTACGCCAAAACGGCAAAGGTGGGCTTGGATGCCTCCGGCCTGTCCATGA
>JAWXVD010000002.1:0-10620 GCA_044425705.1 Eubacteriales bacterium
AAGAAAAGGCAGAACGTGAAGCATTACAACTGAATAAGACAGCTGAGAAATCAGCTGTCCTATAAATACTCTAATGAACGACACTCATGAGAATGGCGGAGATCGTGAATTCGAATTCTTTTCACTCCAGATGCTTTTACACCTCGATTCATTTCATGATGTAGATATGATTTCGAAATAGGAAATAGTCTCTCATCATTCTTTAAACCATATATACTATTAGTATAATCTTGCATCTCGTCAACAAGCATTTGTGGCATATGTATTACTCGAATACTCTTTTTTGTTTTTGGTGTTGTGATTACATCTTTCCCTTTAATTCTTTGATACGACTTGGTAATAGATACTGTTCCTTTCTTGAAATCAAAGTCCGAAACTGTAAGTGCTCTCAATTCTCCCATACGAATTCCACACCAATACAAAAGTTCAAATCCGTAATATGAATAAGCCTTATTTGCCATACATGGAATAAATGTCATATATTCCTCTTTAGTCCAAAACAACATTTCTTCTGTATAATTCACCCCCATTGGTCCCGCTTTCCTTACTGGATTAGATGGCAATTCATATAGTCGTATCGCATGGTTGAACATACAAGATAATTGTGCTTGAAGTGTCTTTAGATAAGTAGGTGCATAACTCACATCACCTTCTCCTTTTCCAGCTATCATTCTATTTTGCCAAGTAATGATATCTCTTGGTTTAATATCTACCATCTTTTTATCCTTGAAATATGGCATTAACTTAGTCCGAATAATGTGCTCTTTCGTAATCCATGTATTCTCCTTAATCTTAGGCTTTACATCTGCTTCGTATGTTTTCACAAAGTCTTTAAACTTCATATCCATACTTGCCGCTTCAATAAGAAGAAATCTCTTTTCCCAATCACTTGCTTCTTTCTTTGTAGCAAATCCTCTTTTCAATTTCCTACACTGTTTCCCAGTCCAATCATCGTAATGAAAAGAGGCATACCACGTTCCTCTTTTTTTGTCTTTATAGACCGCCATCTTCACATCCTCCTTTTTCTCGTACTTCACTCACGCCATAAAAACGCTCATTAAAGTATTGCCTACTAACACGCCCTTGGATGACCATGAACCCTCTTTGACTTAGTTCTTTGTTCAAATCACGTATAACGTGATATGCTTTGGACTCTGAAATATCTAATAAAGTTTTTATCTCAGCTACCGTTATAAAAGTTGTTGTTTGATACATAATTGAAACCTCCTGCACAGTTAAATTTTTATCTTCTCTGTTTACTTCGGTCTCAAAATAGCTAAATACAAAATGTGTGAAAATTTTTTCAGATTTGAAAAAATAGAAAATGGAAACAGAATTGGACTTTATTCTTCCTATGCTTCACCTAGCAGAAATGGAAGAAAAAGGTATCATATCTGTATCACGAGATAAAAAAATAGCCCGAAACCTTGCATAATTGCTAGGTTTCGAGCTGTTTGGTGCTACTCGAATTCGCTAAGTAATATTTGATTTACGATACTTTTGTATCGTTTTTATCGGTTTTTGTTTGCTACATCTACCAATTATACCTGTTATTTTTGAGAAGTCAAATTTTTAGTATCATAGTAGTATCATATTTTCAACGATAAGCACAGATACCATTTGACTAAACTTCTTCTTTTTCTAAAGTTAGTAATAAAGCTTTGCATATATCTTGTGTTGTTAGTTTATCTGTTGATAATGCGTACAATCCAGTTAAAGTCGGACTAAACTGATATACTTCATCGTAACTGATATTATGCCATATCGGTAGTGGTGCTGCTCCAGTTTTTTCTTCTTTGACTAAAATTCCATCTAATTCTCTTTTGGTCCATTGTTTAGAAAAGAAATTTTTAGACAAAACAACTATTGCAAATTTCGAACGCTTTATTCCATTATCAATTTGTTCTCTTAAACTTTTTCCCCATTGCATTTCCAATGCATCATACCAAACTCTTATTCCTGCATTTTGTAAAACTTCAACAAGTTCGTTTACAAAGCCCTCTTTATCTTCTGATGCATGAGAAATAAACACATCATATAACACCGAATTTTCATCTATTTCTGTTTTTTGACGATTATTAAACTCTTCATATAATGTTTCTACTTGCGGTGAATATATCCCAGCAGGAAGTTTATCTGGTTTGATATACCTTTTTGTTGTAGTAGTAATCTGCTTCGAAGTTTGTGCTGGACTACTTGAATTTGTATTTGGACTAACTGTTCCCGTGTATGTAGGTGTATACATTTGCTGCGTTGTTCTTGCTTGTTGAGTGACTGTAACTTTTCTAGTGACTTTAACAGTACCTAATTTTATTTTCTTTCCCATATAATTTCTCCATTCTACAAGTTATCTTTTAATAAATTTGTGAATTCGTTTCTTCTATCCGTATTTGGCATATTATTAAAATCAATCTCATTGTACCAATTAACCAGATAGTTTCTACACTCTTCCGATACCATAAAATCTTCATCTTCTAGATTAAAAACAAAATATCCTATCATATAATTTATATAATCTATACGATCTTTTATATCAAGTGCATTTTCATTGATGAAATCAAGAACTCTATCTAATGCATCAAGTGTTCTAACAAAAAAATCTTTCAAACATTCAGCACCTATGTTCTCACTACAAAGCTGATTTTCTTTTGTATCTGATGGTATTGGTGCAAAATTATTCTTCACATGGGCTTTAAATAAATGCTTTTCTAAAACAGGATTTAATGCTGCTATCGGGTAAGAAACAGTTGTTTTTTCCGGAGTAAATACATCATATCCAAACTCTAATATTTTTTCATTAAATTTACTTGTATATTGACTGTAAATATCAATTCCATCTAACTTTAACTTAGAGAATCTCATCTGAATAATACTAACTCGGCTTCCTGCATTATTTAATACTTCAAACCACTCAATCTGCTCATCTTCAGACAAATCGTTAGCAAGATTTATTGTATAGTTGTAACTCAATATTTTTTTTCTAACACTTACCAATATACTCTGTACTTCAAATTCTTGAAATCTTTTATGCTTCTGTATAAAGCTTTTCAACACACTTTCGTCTCCATTCAATAAAATTCCTACTGATATTTGATTGAGTTTTAGCGAACCATTATTTAGTGTAAATTTTGCACTCCCTAAATCTAGAACAATATTTCTAAATCCTTCATCATTTACATAAGCCTTAAAATTTGTAGTTAATCTTTGCTGTCCATCAACAACAGACCATTGATTATTAGCCACTTCTTCAATTAATTCTCTATTAATGAATTCAACTTGTGCAACACTTTTATCTTTTGGGTTACTTATTACATTTATAGATATCGGCGATACAGGCGCTTTTCCAAATAATTGATAATTTAATAAATCTACACTTTTTGCCAACGTCCAACTTACATCTCTTTGATATAATGGAAGCGAAATTTTATTGTCCTTGATATCTTGACACATATCTACTATTGATTTTTGATGACTCATTTTTGTCGGATCGAATGCCGCAGCTACAATTAGTTTTTTACTTATTCTCATATTTAATTATATCCTCCTAAATTTTATTTATATCATAATATCAACAAACTCCAAAATTGTCAAGCTCATATTTTTAGCAGCTACCTGTTTTTTATTTATTTTTTCTTATTTTTTGTATTTTTCATACCAAAGCTACTTCTATTGAAATATTTAATTTTTCATTATTGATTAGCTCAATTTTTTTACCTTATGAAACCACTAAATTGTTACTTATAATCCGTTGAAACATAGTCCGTTTACTCGATATAATATTAGATATGTTATAGGAGGTGTCCCATGATTACTACCAAACTAGGACTTAGAATTAGAGTACTACGTCAACAAACTGGACTTAGTCAAGAAAAATTTGCTTTAAAGATAGGTATGGATAGAACATACTTTGCTAGTGTTGAATTGGGCAAACGAAATATTTCCATAATCAATCTCGAAAAAATAGCACTAGGTTTAGATATGACTTTATCCGAGTTATTTAAAAACCTATAATATACTAAGGCGGGAGATACTATGCAACTTAAAACGTTTTTTGATTTCTGTTCCGGTGTAGGCGGCGGACGCTTAGGATTGGAACAATGCGGACTAAAAAGTGTAGGATATTCTGATACAAGCAGGCTATCTGTAACCACATACAACTTAATGCACGATACCACAAACGAAAAAAACTTTGGAAATCTCAAGAGAATACAAAGCGAAAATTTACCCTCTCACGATATACTAATAGCTGGTTTTCCATGCCAAACCTTTTCCGTTATTGGTAGAAAAGAAGGATTTAATGATGATCGTGGACAAATCATTTTTCATTTAGCACGACACATAAAAGAACATCAGCCAAAATGCTTCATACTTGAAAATGTACGAGGATTAGTAACCCACGATAAAGGTGAAACCTTAAAAATCATTCTAAAACTACTAGAAGATTGTGGCTATATGGTTACGTATCGTGTGCTTTCAAGTATAGAATATGGTGTACCACAAATGAGACAACGTGTTTACCTTATCGGTGTCAGAAATAATACATCTTTAGATATTGAAGATTTGATGTGGCCTCAAACCTTTGAACGTCCACATCTATCTGAATATCTTATAGATGAAAACAATGAGATTACTCCTGATAATTTGGAGCGTTTTTCATATTATCTTAAAAATCCTACAAACCAAGGAATATACACTCCTGACAGTTTTTTAGATGAGGAATACCTGATTATTGATACTCGAATGTCTGATTTAAGATTGTATCGTGGTAGAGTACCTACCCTACGCTCACATCGTGATGGGATTTTTTATATCAAGAACCATTCCATACGACAACTGACAGGCTATGAAGCTCTATTATTGCAAGGATTCCCTAAATGCTATGCAGATAAAGTAAAAGATATCGTTACAGATAGACATTTACTAATGCAAGCTGGCAATGCTATGACTGTCAATGTTATTAAGGAACTTGGAAAAGCTCTAATTAATTTATTTAATACGAAGGAGGAAGTTAAAATGACTAACTGGCAAGATTTTGAACAGAATAGCACAGAATATTTAAATACGCATTATGGTGACTTAGCTAAATTCACAAATTATGGCGGTAGCAACTCTCATGCTTCTGATATTATGGTTGAAACAAATCATGGTATCTCTTTTGGAATGGAAGCCAAACATTGTCCTGCACAATGCGGACAATTCGTCTTGCTCCCTGATGTTTCTGCACAAGAATTTCAATACAGCACACAGAATTTAACCACTCTTACTCCAAATTCACAAACTATTATTCAACATATGAACGAAAATTTCGAAGAATACAAAGAAGCTGGCACACGTGGGAAAGAAATTCTATTTGATGGATGCTCAACTGTTTTTAGCAATTGGGTTATTGAATATTATCAAAGTAAAAATACAAAGTATTTTATAACAAATAACTATACCATCTTTCCAATAGAAAAATTTTCAGATTACTTTAATATCACTGCTACTTATCGGGTTAAACGAAGTGGTTCTAGCAATGTTGGGAAATCTAATATGCAACCTGTAACTGATTTTATTGTATCTAACTTCGAAACAGACTCAAATCGTTCCGAAAACACAAAATTATTTATTTCCATGCAACAAAATATGCACGATACAAGATTTATCTTAAACAGTTATGAATATATGTTTTCAAAACGAGAATATGAATATGAAATACGAAAATTATCCAACACCTTTAATGCCAACGTAATTTTCTCTGTATCTCTAAAATCCTCGCAAAATGCAGTGGATTTACAGAATTTCGAAGATGCACTAAGATAATTTTTGTCTATATTTCAAATATAACTTCAAAGCATATTTGTATGTACTTAATTGATAATTACCAATAGGAAGCGATGAAATTTCTATATCTTTCATCGTTTCATTTTCGCCTTTATTTTTAAATATAGACAATAATTTCTCACATTGATCCTTATCAAATTCATCATCTATATCCACAATTTCAGATTCTCTTTCCAATCTTTTTAAACGTGATACAGTATCACTTTCTACTTTCTTAGAATAGCCACAATCATTAAGCCATTGCCTGAAGTCTATTTCGTTCATTTTCCACCTCTATGAGCATTGTAGAATTTGCAATACTTGTTGCAAATTCTAGTGCAATATATTGTAACACATCAATAACCACTGAATTTCCGAACTGCTTGTATGCCTGATTTTTGTTTTTACACACTTTATAATTTTCTGGAAATCCCATAATTCTTGCACATTCTATTGGGTGTAATCTTCTATATCGTCCTTCAACTAAATAACCACCTGTTTTCGCAAATATCCCACCACCATATGCTGATAATGTTATTGCTATACCTTTTGTGCTATATATCCTCTCACCTTGTCCACCCTTATTTACTGTTCCCAAGCGAATAGATTTATTACTATATACATTATCAATTTTATCGCTCATGTAAATATCATCTCGTTGAACATAAAGTTCTTGCGGTATCAACTTCTCATCTATCAGAAAATCTTCTACGTATTTCTGTAATTTAAATGGTTTCGGAAAAATAAACTGCTCAGCATTTAAGTCTTTCCTAAAGCATACCATGTATACCCTTTCTCTTTTCTGAGGCACTCCAAAATCTGTAGCATTTAACACTTTCTGATTAAAGGTATAACCTAATTCTTCCATTGTCGTTTTCACTACGGCTAATGTATGTCCATTATCATGGGTCGCAAAATTTTTCACATTTTCCATAAATACAATAGAGGGATTTTTCTCTTTTACAATTCGTGCTACATCAAAAAACAACGTACCACGACTATCTTCAAATCCTTTTTGTTTTCCACTAATTGAAAAGGCTTGGCACGGAAATCCAGCACATAAAATATCATGATCAGGTATTAACTTTTCGTCAACCTGCGTAATATCTCCATCTGGATAATCTCCAAAATTGTTATAATAAACTTCACTAACTGATTTATCCCACTCACTTGTATAAACACATTCTGCGCCTAATGATTCCAATGCAATTCTAAAGCCACCAAGCCCTGCAAATAAGTCTATAAATTTCTTCCCTTGTAATATGTTGCTATTTATATTTATCATAATGTCCTCCAAAATTAAATTCTTTATAATTATAGCGCATAGCGCGCAATTCATCAATGAATTTTTCCTTTTCATACATAAACAAATATAGCAGCTTTATCTATTTTCCATACACCACATCCCTCAACACTACTTCCTCTGCCATATGATGCAGATTATTCATCATTCCTACCCACTGCATCGGATCTTTCATCTTCAATTCTTCCGTCACTCCATGCTGCACTTTCAACTGCTCCACCATCCGTTCCACCCGCTCAAAACATTCTTCATCCACTTGATGTAAATGCGTATTCAACTCCCCACGCATAATCAAATCAATATACTTCCAATGCCTATGCTCTTTTAAAAATCTCTCTCGCATATGTCCATACTTCCTTATCGGATAATTTGTATCTTTTGGTATAACGAGGTCTGGGTAATATAACCCATCCTCGCCTAATGTATAACTAATGCCATTCTCTGCCACCATATGTTTTGCTAATTTTTCCATCGTATTTACCTACCTTTCCTCTTGGGTTCTTCTTATTGATTTGCTTGGAGCAACAACCTCTTTATCCCTTACCACTTCTATTTGATTCTTATAATGCTCTCGCTTGTACACTTCTGTTTCATAACTTTGCTTTTCCTTTGCATATGCTCGATATACGTGCTGTGCCATCTGTAATTCATTCTGGAAGGCTTTAATATCTTTATAACCTGCTTTATTTCTAACTGCTACAAACGCCTTCTTTACATATGCAATCTGTCTGCCATAGTCAGCAATTTTTTCTTCTCGTTCCTTTCGCTCTTTCCCTTTGAAAATGTTATTTATTTCTGGATGACTTAAAATATATTCATCTAAATCTCGTTCCAATATCACAATCTTAACATTCAATTGATTGAACTGTTTTTCCAACTTTTGTAGATATGGTAACTTCTTAACCAATGCAGGAACTGTAGGTTCTTTTAACACTCCTTCTTCTACAACAATGTCTTGCCTTGATAAATCATTAGACTTACTATCCTCAAGTAATTTTCTCATTACTTCGTGGATTTTGGCTTTTAGCACTGCTATAGCACGCTCTAATATTCCATACAAGCGATAAGGTGCAGCACCAACTTCTTCAATAGATTTCTTCGTTGGTATAGCAATATGCTCCGTTCTAATAACTTTTAATTCTGTATCCGTAACTCCTGCAATATAGGCTCTATCAACTTCCTCATTCCACTTCTGTCGGATTTCATTATCAACCTTAATTTCCTCTGCCTTTGGATTATTCTTTCCGATTTTCTTTGTAGCTAGATAAGGGCTATCTTTATCATACACTTTCAAGATTTCATCTTCGTTTAGAACAAAGGTATTAATCATCTCCGTATAGAAAATCTTTGCTTCATCTAAGAATGCTTTGCTCTTAAACACTTCCTCTTTCTTAGTGAATATTTTTCGTTCGTAGACTTCACCTTTTGGAATAACCTTGCAACCTCTACGCAAGTTTCCATCTGCATCCAATATCTCTTTTTTCGTTCTGACTTTCTTCCCTTGCTCGTTATAAAACATATTTCTTGTGGCTATTTTCTCCACTGGATCATCAAGCAACTTTCGTTCTGAAAAGATTAGATGGATATGATAATTTGTCTTTCTTTTATTATGATGTAATGCCGATACACAAGACACTCCATACTTCATTCCAAATGCTTCTGTAAACTTATTCAAGAGATTCTCTGGCTCATATTGAGCTAAGCTCTCTGGCAATGCTATAATCAATTCTCGTGCTTCAATACACGTTCCTTTTGTTCCACTACTAGCAAATTCCTCTTGATTACACTTCGCTAGATTTTTCCAAAATACCATTTCTGTTTGTTGATAGGTAGCATATAGATTTTCTTGTCTTTTAGGACTTGCAATATAATCAATTCTACCTTTTACATTGGATAACTTAGACATCTGTATAAATGAATTTCTGCCTATAAAATCAACTCCTCTCACTTTTGGATTTTGCTTTTATTGTGAATAGATGGATCGACATCTGCTTATGAACTAATTGCCATTTCTGGCACATTAGCTCCCTGCAAGGGCGGAATACACAGAGTATAAATCGTAGATTTGTGCGTTGGGTGTATTTCGCTCTCATTCGCCGAGAGCTGTATGTCAGCTATACCTATTCTCAATATCGATATCTATCTGGCTCTTACTATGTTCGTTTCCGAACTATTTTTGCTTTTTATCTTGCTCATTTTTGAGCCTTTTTTCTATAACCGAAACCAGATTATTTACTGTTTCATCCGACCATTCGGACAACCACAACAACGTTCTATTTTCATTTTGAGATAACGATATATCTCCAAATAACTCTCTCAATTTATCATATCTCGCTTCATTTAAAGTGGTTACAATCACTCCCTCATCTACGTTCTCTTCTCGCATTATCATCGTCATTTGACTTCTCCCTCCACTACAGGTTTCCCTGCTAAATCTTCAAGCTCTTTCATAAGGTTTGCTCCATCTCGTAACCCTAATTCATAAGCCACTTCTCCATATTCAGCACTCATATAATTCTGTATATCTAGATATCTACTAAGCATTAAAAACTGCTCTTCTGTTAACTCTGATTTCAAAACATATATCAAATCTTGTTCTGTTTTTCTTTGCTCTTTTAACTGCTTCTCTCTTTCCAAAACCAAGCCATTTAATGTGTACTGCATTCGGTAATTCCTAATAATATCTAATAACTCTGCCATACCCTTTATTCCTCCTTTGTTGAATTTACACCTTAGTTCTACTTAAATATCTACTACAGTTGCGTGACACGCACTGTCCTATACATCGAAAAGGAATTACCACCGAAAGCTATCTAAGACACCACGTTTATCCAAATATTCTTGTCTTGCTTTTTCTTTTAATTCCTCACTTGAAGCAGTCTTGTACTCGGTATATAACTCACGCATAATCATAGAATCTAATTTCTTCTGCAACTCTTTTTCAATTTCATTTTTATCTGTCTCTAGCTCTAGCAAATGATATTTTACTAATCGAATAAATAGTTCTTCTGATATTTTTATCTGTTTCATCTATCCTCCATTTCAACATTGCAAGGTTGCAATACTCTAGAACTCTGCAACCTTGCAACCTTCCTTTTATTTTTCTATATCAAGTTTCCAATACCACTGATTACCTTCTTTAATAGACTTTATATTTAGCTTTTTCTTCATTTCATCTAGTATCCGTTTAGATATTCCTTTGTCCTTTGCCTTGTCTACAATTTCACTCTGGAGTACCTTCCCATCTGCTAATATTTCCTTTAATAATACCTTAGCTAATTGTGATTTATTTTCTTTCGATACTCCCATTAACAAATCATCTACAGATACATTACACTTACCAATCCAATGAAATCCAGTCTCCTTATCTAGTTCAAATGATATACTATCTCCTTCTGGTGCAAGACTAGATTTACTCTGTGCTATAACCCTAGTTGTTGGATTATCTTTTACCCTTCCGACGACCAATACACTTCTTGCTACTGCTTGAAAATCAATCGAACCTAATCCTCTAT
>JAWXVD010000135.1:0-9196 GCA_044425705.1 Eubacteriales bacterium
TAATGAATAGTGCAATCAATATCATCTGCGGTGCATTTAAAACCTTTAAAAATTCCGCTCCTTTTACTGCTAAAATTGTACCTAAGTTAGAATAATTAAAAAAGGCAATAAACTGTGATGCAAAAAAGACTAACACCAAATATCCTGACATAGAACCAAATGATTTAGAAACCATATTCATTACATCACCATCGCTTTCAATGGTCTTTACTGTTTTTCCATAAATATATCCTGGGATAAAGAAAATAATAACAATAATCGGTACAATACCACTTCCCAAGAAAATCGTCTGCCCTAAAACAAAATATAGCCCGACTATCAATAATGCTCCAAAACCTAATCCAATCATAGCATTTCTTAATGCTTTTCTTTCTACATCTGTGATTTCTTCAAATTTTTCTTCATAATCGCCTGTATATTTTCCAAGCCTTGGCTCTACAATCTTTTCTGTAACGAAAGTCCCAACAATTGTAATTAAGAAAGTAGACACAATCATAAACCAATAATTACCAAGTACCGATACCTCATATGAGGGATTGATAATATGAGCTGCCTCTTGGGTAAGTCCCGCTAATAAAGGGTCAAGCGAGCTAGGTAATAAGTTAGCTGAAAACCCACCCGATACACCTGCAAATGCTGCTGCTAATCCTGCAATAGGATTTCTTCCAAACGAAATAAACACCATGGCTGCAAGGGGTGGCAATACTACGTACCCTGCATCAGATGCTGCATTAGAAATAACTCCCAAAAACACAATCATCATTGTCACTAGTCTTGCTGGTGTTTTTGTAGCAACTACACGCAATCCTGTTCCGATAAATCCCGACTGCTCTGCCACACCAATACCCACCAATGCTACCAACACAGTACCTAAGGGTGCAAAAGAAGTAAAATTGGTTACTAAATTTGAAAATATATATTGTATTCCCTCTACTGATAATAAAGATTTTGCGCTTGCACTAATTTCACTTACCACATATACACCATCTACCTTGGTTAATCCACTATAAGTAACAGACCAACCAAATACTGAACCAATTACAGAAACAACAGCAACAATGCCTGCCATCATTAAGAATAGTGTGCCTGGATGTGGCAATTTATTTCCTACTAGCTCGATGAATCCTAAAAATCCACCTGTCTTTTTTTCATTCATAAATCTTCTCCATTTCGAAGCATTTTTTGCTGAGAAACCTGACCTGAATTTCAGATTCAGGTCTAGAATAAGTAGTGTTTGTGATGCTTCGGCACAAACACTTGGATGAAAAATAAATTATCAAATTTATTTTTCACCCTTTCTCCTCGTATAATAAGTTTATAACCTTTTACTAAAAATCTGTCTACTTTTCAGTCCTATGAATCCCCACCTCTCGGTAAAGTTTGGCAACTGTAACTATGGTTCAATCTGAAAAGCAACAAAAGCTTTCCCATAATACCATGGATTAGGAAGATAGGGCAACTGTAAATACTGGAAGTTGCTAACAAATAAAAAGATTTGTTATAGTTTTCACAATACTACAACAAATCTTTCATAAATATTTTATCTAGTTTTATTATTTTTTATACATGTAAGTATGTCAATATTTTATCATGTAACAACCCATTGGACGCAACTAATGCTGTATTTTTTGA
The DNA here is from genome assembly GCA_044425705.1 of Eubacteriales bacterium. Classification (GTDB taxonomy): domain Bacteria; phylum Bacillota; class Clostridia; order Lachnospirales; family Lachnospiraceae; genus JAWXVD01. Next base: position 1,633 of record JAWXVD010000135.1, read on the forward strand.
AAATGGAATCATGTCGCCGTTCCAACTAGATATCTTCCCACCTGCTTCTGTCAAAATACAAGAAGACGCCGCATAATCCCATGGCTTCAATTCCCATTCAAAAAAGGCTTCTAACCTTCCTGCTGCCACAAAACATACATCCAAAGCAGAAGATCCAGAAATCCTAAGATCTGTACATTCCAAATACACACTTTTATATATTTCAAAGTTTTTATCTGCTTTATCTTTATGGTAAGGTGCCGAACCTATGTTAATGAGACTTCTTTCTATGTTATCACATAAAGACACATGAATTTGTTCCCCGTTAAGATATGCTCCTTCCCCTAGAGCACCTAAAAATGTTTCTTCTGTAAAAGGATTATATACTATCCCGAAAATAATTCTTCCCTCTTCATATAAACCTAAAGATACTGCACTATGTTGATAATGATGAATTAGATTTGTGGTTCCATCTACTGGATCTAAAATCCAATATGATTTTGTGGCATCAAAGGTTTCATTTTTCTGTTCTTCCGAAATAAAGTGTACCTGCGGATACCATTCTTTTAACGCTTCCTTCATTTTCGATTCTATTGTGAAATCCACCTTTGTAACAAAATCAGCAGCACCTTTTACCGTGATATTTTCCACTTTATTTTCATCCATAAGAACAGTTTTCATCTCATGTACTTTCTCTATTACATTCTTATACTTTTCACATATTCTTTGATAACTCATTACTTTTTCTTGCCTTTCTAGTAATTTTTTTGTAACTCTTTTTAGTGGCTCTTCTTTCATTTCATAATATCTATTCACTCTATTGATTAATCTATTGATTACTCGTTAACTTTTCAGCTAGAACAACAGATACCTAAGAACCAGTCTGCCAAGTAGTGCTTGGCGACATATTCCATGTAATATTTTCTCCATCTGATGTAGCGACGATAACGCCTTGTTCATCTGTTCGAAATACCTCTATTTCATTTGTTCGTAATCGATTTAACACTTCTGAATGAGGGTGTCCATAACTATTGTCTTCACCACAACTGATTACCGCCCATTGAGGATCTATGGCTTCTACAAAAGCTTCTGATGATGAAGAACTACTGCCATGATGTCCCACTTGATATACATCTGCTTGCAAAGAAATACCTGTATCAAGCATATCTTCTTCTGCTTCTATTTCTGCATCTCCTGTAAAAATAAAGGTACTCTCTCCATGGGTAAGTAAGATAGATACAGAATAATTATTTAAATTATCACCATAACCTGCTTCACTAGGTCCTAAAATCACAAAAGAACTTGAACCAAAGGTATAGCTTTTTCCTACTACAGGTAATTCTACTTGATAATTTTTATTTTCCATTGTTTCATAAACATCATCATTAGTTTTTGTATCATATTCTACATTTGGTAGGATAACTGTTTCACAATCAAATTTATATAAAATCACATCAAGACCGCCAATATGATCTTCGTGTGGATGAGTTCCTATTACGTATTTCAATGTTTCCACACCTTGTTTTTCCAAATAATTTTGTACCGCTGTTCCCCGACTATTGTCTCCTGCATCAATCAACATAGCCTCTCCATCACAAATAAGTAAGGTGGCATCTCCTTGTCCTATATCAAGAAAATGAACCTCTAGCTCACCTTCTACTGGTCCTGTAATGTCCTCCGCTGTTAGAACTGCGCCTTCTATATACTCTACACTTTCTGAAATCATATGATTAATTTCAGTAGGTTTCCATTGATACAACAAAACACTTCCAATGAATAGTAGGAGAAATTGCATCAATATAGTCGCTCTTTTTTGTTTTTTAGTAGTTCTCCTTCTCTTGGTGTTTTTTCTTTTCCTATAAGTAGTTGGCTTTGTATTCAATCTTTTTTTTGATGTTCTTTTTCTTTTTGTCATAAATCTTCTTTCTTTTGCCTCAAAATCTAGTCAACTCAAAATGACAACCAACACACAGTTGATTGTCACTGTAACTGTTATATTAAATATACTGTAAGGCTTCCAAATGTTTTTCTTCTTGTTCTTCTATTCTTCTTGTAATTTCATCTGGTAAATTCTGCATTACTACTTCAAAATTAAATTCATAAATATCTTGCTTAGCCATATAATCATTTACAATATCATACTTCCAATCCTTTTGCAAATATTCATATAGCTCCTTTGGCGTTTTACAAACAACAGCCGATTCTACTACACCATCTCTACCAACATACTGAAATAAAATATAACCAAATGACGCATCATATGCGTAATAAAAATCCTCTTTCAACAGTATTACATCGTAAAATATTCCCAATATTTTCTTACACTTTTCTACATCTCTTATTTCCATAAAAACCCCTTCTCCAAGGTTTGATGTGTTTTAAGTATCATAGCCCCCTTTAGAAATCTATTTTTCAGCCATATAATGTTACATTTGCTTTCGTACTACTTTATACTCATCACCATCTCTATAATAAGGACAATGATCCATTGTAGAGCCTAAAAAACGCTCCATTTCATCTTCATCTAAATTCATATCGCAAACATAATATTCATAATCTTCATCATATTCATAATTTGCACAATACTCACACATAGTCGCATCTGCCATTATAATATCCATCACTTTCCCAAATAGAATCTGTTACTTCATAAAGTATACCATGTAGAATTCAATCTTTCAATCCAAAATACACGCTAATCACATGCCATTTTTCCAAAAAACACACTTCACTCGTATCTCTAAGTATAATATCATTGATGCTCATAGGCATAAATTAATTACAGCTACATGCCATTCATGGCCATTTAACAGAAAAAGATGCTTAATGCTATAGGTTCCAAGACAATTTGCGATGAGCATGTCTAGGAACCTATAGCATTAATCATCTTTTTCGTCACCCTACCATGATTTTTACATTTACACTTCTAGTTTCATATCTCCTTCTTTGATCCACTGTTTCTTTCTCATGAATTCAGATATCCCTAGTGCCAAAATAGCAGGCAATAAAATTTGAATGATTATAATCTTCATTAAAATCGTGAAAGGGCTACCACCTTCTGCTACCATTGTTTGATAAGAATTAATCTGTCCTACCAATCCTGCTGTTCCCATACCTGAACCAGTTGCATTATTTGTCATACCAAAAACTAAAGTTGAAATTGGTCCTAAAATCGCACTTGTAATGATTGCTGGCAACCAAATAATTGGTTTTTTTACTATATTTCCAATTTGTAACATGCTGGTCCCTAGTCCTTGTGCTAATAAACCATTAACCTTGTTTTCTCTATAAGAAGCCACAGCAAATCCCACCATATTGGCACAACATCCAACAGTAGCTGCTCCTGCTGCCAATCCTGATAATCCTAAAATAATACCTAAAGCTGCCGAACTAATTGGAAGTGTTAGCACAATACCCATCAAAACAGAAACAATGATTCCCATTAAGAATGGTGCTTGTATAGTTCCCCAGTTAATCACTTCTCCTAACCATATCATAAAACTTGAAATTGGTGGTCCAAAAATCAATCCTATACATGATCCAGATACAATACAAACAAATGGTGTTACTAAAATATCCACCTTTGTTTTTTGAGAAACAAGTTTTCCCATATATACACAAACCATGACAGCAATAAATGCACCTAAAGGCTCCCCAGGTCCTGACAAAACAATGGCACCGTCCACATAAACTGTACCTGCAATAATTTTACTTGCAAAAGCACCAACCATACCCGCTGTAATTGTTGATGCACAAACCAATGGACTACATTTGAACTTTATTGCTACACCACAACCGATACCTGCGCCAGTGACAGCAGAAGCAACTTTTCCTATTAAACAAATATATTCTCCCATTTGACCAGGAATCAAACTACCAATTTGATAGATTATGGTTCCTATAATTAATGTAGCAAATAAACCACTTGCCATTCCACTTAAACCGTCTATAAATATTTCACGTAATAATTTTTTTAAGATTTTCATTCCTTTTCCACTCCTCATTTTTCCTTATATTTCAGTTCTGTAATTTCACTTGGTTATCAGATTAAAATCACAGGTACGTCTGGTAGACTTCATTTTCCCGCCATCTGTAATATCACCTGTCTTGTCAGACAATCTATACTCTAACATAATACAAGAAAAGATGCAAGATTTTCTTCTTATATTGCTTTGAAATTCAAAGTAATATAATCTGTAACCATGGCAACATATTCCGAATTAGATAATATAGTTTTAGAATGGATGATTTTTTTACCAAACACTCTTTTTTTATAGGTTATCTCACCACTTTGCAAACTTTTATAGATTGCTTCTCTCATGGCATGTTCTACTTTGCTTGGTGTTGTTTGATATTGCATGGCTATATGAGGATAAATATCTTTCGTTATATTCTCCACTATTCCCTCATTCATAATGCATATGCGTACTGCTATAATTGTATATAGATAGCCTAATAAATGTGTCGGCATACCAAGCTTCTTCAATGTATTTGAGATGATACATTCCTGTGATGAATCATCTACCACTTGCTCTGAAAGAATGACCTCTGTTGTTATGTTCCTCTGTATCAATTTGCATAATGACCATATTTGTTCCTGCTCCAAATCTGCTACTTGAATATTAATATTTTTCATTTGTTCCTCCATCCGAAATGTTTTTTACCATCCATGTTTATTTTATCAAATAAGTATCGTATTTGATACATTTATTAAGGCGTCTGTAACTATTAATTTTTTATTATCTTTGCCATATATGGCAAGAAGGAGGCTATCTATGTATAAAAGAAATCATACCGAGTATTGTATTTTATTAAGTAAAAATATTAAGATTCTACTCACATCAAATCATTGGAATTTAAAAACACTTTCAGAAAAATCTGATATTCCTTATGACACTTTAACAAAAATCATGAACCACACTATTTCTAATCCTACCTTATCTACGCTTATGAAATTATCAACTACATTTAACTGTACTATAGATTCTTTATTGCATGAGGATTTTCATACACAAACACGGATTTCTTCTCTTCCCTCTCATATACGTACCACACTTTACTATATGATGAATTTCATACACTTGCATCAAAATCAGCCTACGAGCGTACATTCCAAATTCGTGCCTCTTCATACTCCTTTTGATGAAGTTTCTACTTCAGTTCAATATAATTTCTCTAAAGTAGAAGCTCTCGATGTTTGTTCCTATGAAAAAAGATATCAAAACCAAATTAGCTTTGCTATTCGAATTAGAAATAATAATTATCATCCTGTCTTTTTTGAGAATGACATTCTTTTATTCGGATCTAACCGTACACCACAATATGGTGAAATCGGTTTATTCGCTCACAATAATACGCTATATCTACGGCAATTTTTCCCTGGTGCTCCTATCAGGTTAGTCTCCGTAAATCAAATTGGCACCCCTATCATTCTTTCCACTCTAAACAATTGGCACATATTAGGATATGCAATCACCTTGCACCAAAGCTAGTTTTAAAAAACCTCTTATCTACACACATAAAATGACCTCTAATAGTTAGGTATAAACGCTAACTATTAGAGGTCATTTTACTGTATGCTCTCTGATTTATTTTCACCCTTTATTTCCTAAATTGTAACTATTCAGCTATAAGCTGAAAGTTACCTTAAATTTTCCCCTTAAATACAATAATTCATTCCTTCTAAACGCTCCTGTTGCTTTTCTACTAAATCAGCAATTGTGACTCCGTCTACTACTCGATTAATGGCATCCGATAATTCCTGCCACACTCCTAATGTTTCACAGGTATCACATCTCTCACATTCATTCACTTCATCGTCCAAACACACCACAGGACTAAGGCTGCCTTCCGTCAACCGCAAAATCATTCCCACAGTAAAATTCTTGGGATCTCTGGCAATACGATATCCTCCTTGTGCACCTCTAGCACTTCTGACGAAACCTGCTTTATTTAAAATAGCGATAATTTGCTCCAAATACTTTTCTGAAATTTCCTGTCTTTGAGCAATTTGTTTCACTTTAATATAACCTTCATCCGCATTGGTAGCAAGGTCTATCATTACCCTAATTGCATATCGTCCTTTTGTTGAAATCTTCATTTTTCCCTCTCATTCCGAAATATCTTTTACCAAGAAACCTAACTTGAATACCAAATTCCAGTCTGGGATTATCAGTTCTATCCCTCAACCTCTTCCATAAACATTGGTGTAGATAAATATCTATCTCCTGAATCTGGTAAAATAACTACAATATTTTTCCCTGCATTCTCTTCTCTTTTAGCTATTTCCGTTGCCGTAAAAAGAGCTGCTCCAGAAGAAATTCCTACAAGTACACCTTCTGTTTGGGCAATCATTCTTCCTGTGATGAATGCATCTTCATTATTAACTGTGAGGATTTCATCATAAATTTTTGTATCTAATACTGCAGGCACAAATCCAGCTCCTATTCCTTGGATTTTGTGAGCTCCTGGCTTTCCGCCAGAAAGAATTGGGCTTGATGCAGGTTCCATTCCAATAATTTTAATATTTGGATTTTTTTCTTTTAAAAATCTACCAATTCCTGTAATGGTTCCACCTGTTCCAATTCCAGCCACTAAAATATCAATTTCTCCATCTGTATCACCCCAGATTTCTGGTCCTGTAGTTTCATAATGAGCTTGTGCATTGGCCTGATTATCAAACTGCCCTAAAATAATAGAATTAGGTGTGACTGCCTGTAACTCTTCTGCTTTTGCAATAGCACCTTTCATTCCCAGTTCACCTTTTGTCAAAACTAATTTTGCCCCGTATGCTCTAAGCAATGTTCTTCTTTCTACACTCATAGTATCTGGCAATGTTAAAATCGCAGTATACCCTCTTGCTGCTGCCACACTAGCTAAACCAATTCCTGTATTTCCACTAGTAGGCTCAATAATGGTTCCTCCAGCTTTTAAAACGCCTCTCTCTTCTGCATCCATAATCATCTGTAATGCAATTCTATCTTTTATGCTTCCTGCTGGGTTAAAATACTCTAATTTTGCTAAGATTGTTGCATTTGTCACCGATACTTTCTTCTGATAGTTATCCATTCTCATAATTGGTGTATTTCCTACAAGCTCTGTCATATTCTTTTTTATATTTCCCATGATGTTTTAATTCCTTCCTTCTGATTCTTTTTAACATTCTACATCTTCAATATTTAAGTCCAGTAATTTCACTTGCTGGCAAGGGTGAAATCACAGGCGCTGAGGACGAAAATTTATTTTCACCCTTTGCTATCTTCTGTATACACATAAAAATTTATTCCCTACTATGTCAATAGGGTTTTTATGAATTCATAATACTATTCATTTCCTACTATGTCAATAGGTTTTATAGTATTTTACTTTTTTAGACTTGTATGATACAAGTTGACAGACCGAAACGAAGGTATGGGTATTTCTATAAAAAAATTTTTCATTTACTAACTTTTTGATTATCACATAATCCTGTCACAATAAAGTAACCCCCAAATGGTTAGCTTTTGCTTCTAACAATTAGGAGGTCACTTTACTTATAATGAATTTATTATTTTATTTACTCTTTAATTTCACTTACATATTCGTA